>JAUIMD010000050.1 GCA_030433225.1 Bacteroidia bacterium | reverse complement strand
TTTTTTGCATGGAATGGCGGTGTAGAAGGCCAGGAATGTAGAATAAACATGTGCATTGATAATATACGAATTGTACCTGCCCAGTAGGTACCGAAAATTTAAAACAATGAAAAACAGAAAAACAACATATGCAAAGGCAACATGGCTGGTTCTCCTGGTTGGAGTACTCGGCCTGGGGTCCGTCTTTACCTCCTGCGAAAAAGATGAGGATGTAAATGGTTCTGAGGTAATGCTGTTCAGCTATGGCCCTATGCCCATTCAACGGGGAGCTGAACTTCGGTTCATTGGCCAAAACCTGGATAAAGTAAATTCCATTGAACTGCCGGATAACATCACACTCAGCGGGACAGATTTCACCGAGCAAACTCCTTCCAGCATAAAACTGATTGTTCCGCAAAATGCCATGGAAGGACTGGTAAAGCTAAATACAGCAGATAAGGTAATTGAAACAAAAACTCCGCTGGGATTTTTGGAGCCTATCACTTTGGAGGAACTTACCCCAAAAAGCATAAAAGCGGGTGAGGTTCTAACCTTAAATGGTGATTACCTGAACCTGGTAGGAGAAGTGATTTTCACCGATCGGGTTGCAGTAGACAGTTCCATATTCATCAGTCAAACACGCAAGCAACTTACCTTAAAAGTTCCGGCGGAGGCACAAAGCGGTAAAATTGCCGTTTCCAATGGCGCGGAAGATCCCATTATTGTATACTCGGAGGAAGAACTCACCGTAACCTTACCTGCAGTCAGCAGCTTTGCACCGGAACTGGTAAAAGCGGGGGCGGAACTTACCCTGACCGGAACCGATCTTGACCTGGTAGCTTCTATCCGTTTTGCGGGAGGAACGGTGGTGGAAGCCAAAGATTTCGTGAGCGCTAAAAGCACCGAAATTGTAGTGGCAACACCTTCCAACATTCAGGACGGTACGTTTACCTACATCACCTATTCCGGTTTGGAAATTGAAAGTGAAACTGCTGCCACCATTATGGTACCAACATCGGTGAGCATTAGTGCCGAAACCCGTTACAAAGCCGGACTAAATGTGACCATAGAGGCCGAAAACCTTGATATTGCTACCGCAGTAACCTTTGCAGGCAGTTCTGCCATTACCGATTTTACGGTGACCGATAATAAACTTACCGTTGCCATCCCGGCCAACGCCACAGACGGTGAGGTGACACTTACAGCCGCTTCCGGGAAAACGGTTGCCACTCCGTCCATTGAGCTGGTAAAACCGGTTATTTCCGAGCTTACTCCTAATCCGGCATCCGCAGGTGGAGACTTCTCCATCACTGGAACAGACCTGGATTTGGTAATTTCCTTAACTTTTGGTGGAGGCGTATCCCTGGAAGTAACTCCCGATTCAGAAACAACCATTTCCACCAAAGTACCGGTGGATGCCACTTCAGGTGCCGTTGTGTTAAACCTGGAAAATGGTGTGGGGATAGAGTCGGATGAACTTACCGTAAACACCCCTGAATTCTGCTTTATTCCCGTATTACCCAACCCCGAAGAAGTGGAAATTAAGGCAGGCGGTGTAATTGTGGCAGAGGTTGTAAAAGGCGATGTACTTACCGAAGTAGTGATTGCAGGAACATCCACCCAGTACATTGTACAGGGCAACATGCTGCACATGCTGATTCCTGAAAATGCCGGTGGTTTAACCGATTTCCAACTTATTTCAAGCACCGGTGAAATTACGTACCAAATAGATGTAATTGCAGCCGGATTTATTGAAACCGTGGTGTTTACCGGTCCGCTTTCCATTACCTGGTCAGACGGTGGCAGAGCCATGGTACCCATCTCGGCCTTTGATGATGTGCCGGCAGGTTCCATCATGAAAATCTATTATTCGGAAATTAAAGACGTTTGGGGGCAGGCACAAATCAATAACGGCGCTTGGGCTCCTATACCGTTTGCAGAACTGGGCAACGACGGATACATCAAAACCGGTATGTTTGACCCTAGTCAAACCGAAATTGAACTGGAGTTAACGCCCGAAATTCTGGAGAATATCCGCAGTAATTCCGACGGAACCAATGCCATTATTATTCAGGGAAGTGACTTTATAATTGCCAAAATAAGCCTGATTGTCAGCACCAAAAAGGAAACGACAATTATGGAGGAACGACGCGATTTAGGCGCCTGGGCCGGTGAAGGAGACGGGGGAGCATTCCGCCTCTACAAACCCGATTTATCCACCCTGAAAGAAGGCGACATCCTGAAGTTTTATTTCGAACCCTCCAGCGGGTTTGCACAAATGCAATTGAACCACGCCAACTGGGGACAACTTGATTTGGTGCAATTTGCAGATGCCACACAAAGCGTATACGAATATGTGGTAAGTGCCGATTTTGTATCCTCCATGATGAACGAAAACGACGGCTGGAGCGAAACCGGCTTAATAATACAGGGGGAAAACCTTGTCATCACCAAGGTGGCAACGGTGAACTAACTGTACGTAACATTTAACAACAAGTGGGGCTACTGCGGTAGCCCCACTTTATATGGCATAACTTTTATGAACTACACTGTTTTTGTTTTTTTAATCTGTTTGTTATTTCAGGTTTCCTGCTCGCCTAACAAGGAGGTGGAAACCCATGAGCCCCCGATGTTCAAATCGAGCCTGCCCCAAAACGAAGCCACCGATGTATCGGTAGAAACCACTATAGAAGTCACCTTTGATGAGGTAATCACTCTGGCACAAAACCACAACATTACCCTGAACAACCAAGCAGCGCAGGTGCAGACATCCTTCACAAAACTTACAATTACCAATGAACTAAGCCACGAAACAACCTATACTGTCAACATTCCGCAAGGAGCTGTAGTAAATACCTTTGGAATAGCATCCACTGAAGCCATACAGCTTACGTTTACGACCGAAAAGGAAACCGTAGTGGAAATTACACCGGAGCTGGTCACGCCCAATGCCTCTGCCCAGGCCAAAAACGTTTACCAGTTTTTAATAGATAATTATGGGCTAAAGCAGATTTCTGCCGTAATGAGCAACGGTGCCATGGATACCAACGAAGCCGAATGGGTAAATTACCACACGGGAAAATACCCGGCCATGCTTGGCATCGATTACATCTTTTTAAACTGGTCGCCTGCCAATTGGATAGACTATAACGATATTGACGTAATGAAGGAATGGTGGCAAAACAACGGCCTGATTACGGCCGCGTGGCACTGGAACATTCCACCCAACGAAAGCATTACCGACCATACCCAGTTTACCTTTCGCACCAAAAACGACAACGGAGTAAAGGTAACCTTTAACCCGGCCAATGTACCTATTGAAGGAACCTGGGAAAACGAAGTAGCCACAGCAGATTTTGATGAACTGATTGGCTACCTGAAGCTATTGCAAGACGAAAACATTCCGGTACTATGGAGGCCTTTACACGAAGCCGCCGGAAACATTTATGAATACAACAACGGCACCGCCTGGTTTTGGTGGGGCATGAAAGGGGGCGATGCGTACGTAGCCCTTTGGCGGTACATGTTTACTTACTTTCAGGAGCATGGCATACACAACCTGATTTGGGTGTGGACTACCCAAACGAAAGACGATGATTTCTATCCCGGTGATGCCTACGTGGACATTATCGGGAAAGACATGTACAACACGCAAGATGCGCCGGCCTTAGGCGAAATCTATTCTTCCATCCAGGAAAAATATCCTACAAAAATTATTACGCTGAGCGAATTGGGCAACGTATCGCCCATTTCGGAGCAATGGAAAGCGGGAGCCACCTGGTCGTGGTTTATGCCGTGGTGCGATCATGAGCGTACCAACAACATTTCGGAACCCGATTTTACGAGTCCCGAGCATGAATTTGCCAATGCCGCCTGGTGGAAAGATGCCATGAATCGCGAAAATGTACTATCGCGTGACGAAATGCCGGATTTAAAATAATGACAGTCATGAGCATACAACGTTTTAAAAGTTTACTTCCCCACTTTCGTACTGAATTGCGCAGCATTCTTGACTTTTGGATGCACCACATGCCCGATGAGGAAAACGGGGGGTTCTGGGGGGAAATGGATGGCAAGGGTTCCATCCGGAAAAATGCAGAGAAAGGAGCCGTGCTGAATGCCCGCATTCTGTGGACGTTTTCGGCGGCCTACAATTTTGCGGCAAACCCTGCTTACCTGGAAATGGCAAGCCGGGCCTTTCACTACCTGAGTTCCCACTTTTGGGACGTAGAAAACGGTGGATTGTACTGGTCGTTGCAGGCCAACGGGAAGGTGAAAAATTCACGAAAACAGGCCTATGCACAAGGATTTGGGATGTATGCATTTGCAGAATATTACCGTGCTACCCAAAACCCTGAAAGCCTTACATACGCCCAACAATTGTATGGATTGCTGGAAAAGCATTTCAAAGATCCGGAATACAGGGGATACATCGAGGCCCTTTCGGATACGTGGGCACCCTTGACCGATATGCGCCTGAGCGAGAAAGACGCGAATTTTCCGAAATCGATGAATACCCACCTCCACATTATTGAGCCCTACACCAACCTGTACCGGGTATGGCCCGATGCCGCACTAAAAAAGAGCATTGAGGATTTACTCGCCATTTTTCAGGACCATATTGTGCACCCTACCACCCACCATTTCCAGCTGTTTTTTGACATGGATTGGACGGTTCGCTCGGGCATTGTTTCCTATGGGCACGACATTGAGGGCGCGTGGCTGCTGAACGAAGCCGCACATTTTATACAAAATAAAGCATGGCAGCAGCGCATGCAAACGCTTTCCATACAAATGGCGGATACAACGATGGCCGAAGGACTGGACCACGATGGAAGCCTGTTTTACGAAAAAGAAAACGGGCATTTGGATACCGATAAACATTGGTGGCCGCAGGCCGAAGCCATGGTGGGTTTTCTGGATGCTTATCAGCAATCCAAACAGGTAAAATATTTGCTGGCGGCCGAAAAAGCGTGGCAATTCATCAGCATAAAACTGGTGGACCGTGACAAAGGAGAATGGTATTGGAAGGTAGACCGAAACGGTGTACCGGATGCAGAACCTCCCAAAGCCGGTTTTTGGAAATGTCCCTACCACAACACGCGTGCCTTAATCGAAGTTATTAACCGTTTAAACGCGCTGGAAGAATGAAAATTAACAAAGGTTTTCGGGCCGGAACTTTGCTGTTTTTATTGCTTTTAGGGTTTGCCTGCGGTCAACACCGGGATACCGCATTGCACGCCGGTTTTACAACCCAGGGAGCCACCCTGCTCGATGCCAGCGGAAATCCATTTGTCCTGCGGGGCATCAATGTACCGCATGCCTGGCATCCCGTTCGCTCGTTTGACGCATTGAAAGAAATTGCCGGCCATAACATCAATTGCATTCGCATTGTGTGGGAAAGCCATTTACCCGTTAAGGAACTGGAAACCATCGTGAAAAAATGCATCCAGCTACACATGATCCCCATGGTAGAGTTGCACGATGCCACCGGGAGCCCCAGCGACAGTACACTTCAGGAACTTACCCGCTATTTTACCACAGATGAGGCCAAAGCCCTGTACCGAAAGTACGGCAGTTACCTGCTGGTAAACATTGCCAACGAGTGGGGCGACAACCATACTCCGGGCGAGTATTGGCGCGATGCCTATAAAAAAAGCATCAGCATGCTACGCAACGCCGGCTACACTTCCACCCTGGTAATTGATGCACCGGGCTGGGGGCAAAACAGCACACCGGTGCTGCAATACGGCAACGAGCTAATGGAATTTGACCCGGCACACAACCTGCTTTTCTCGGTGCATATGTACCGCTCGTGGAATGAGGAGGAGAAGATACGCAACGATTTGGAAAAGGCTGTAGAAAAGGCATTGCCGGTAATTGTCGGGGAGTTTGGATATAACTATCAAAACGGCAACAACAACCTTTCGTGCAAGGTAAACCCCGAGGCGGTCATGCAGGTTTGCCACGAACTGAACATTGGGTACCTCGCCTGGTCGTGGACAGGAAATAACTCTGAAAACCAATGGCTGGATATGGTGGAAAATACCGATTGGAAAACCCCGACCCTATGGGGAAAAACGGTACTAAATTCCCCCTATGGCATTACAAAAACGGCGAAAACAGCCCGTATATTTAATCCTTAATTTTGGAACAAAACCAGGAGCGAATACTTGATACCTTGCGTGGATGAAAGGGTCAAAAAATACGAACTTCACCATCGAACAACAAGGTTAATCAGTGATCAGCTACCTTTAAAATATTCATAAAACACATGCAAAAAATTCACTTTTTTCTCATTCTTTCATTTTTATCGGGAACAGCCTTCAATGCTTGCGCCAAAGAAAAAGAACCTGCCCGGCCGGCCCCTGTGCTAAAGTTTAGTGTACCGTCAAATGGCGATTCCGGGGCCAGCGTTTCTTCATCCATTGTTTTTACGTTTGATGAGGTAATTTCCCTGACCTCAGAGGCCCGGGTTACCGTGAACCAACTTCCGGTAGAAGCAACAACACAACTGACAGAACTTACCCTGAAGCTAGCTCTGGAACCCGAAACACATTATTCCGTACACATCCCCAAAAGTGCGATACAAAATACCTTTGATGTGTTGCTGGAGGAAGACATTCGTGTGGAATTTACCACGCAAAAGTCAGGGGAAGTGGCCTTTGACAAAAATTTTTACATCTTCGTGTGTTTTGGACAATCGAACATGGAAGGTCAGGGTGCCATTGAAGCACTGGACCGTTTGGTGGATGATCGGTTTCAGGTACTTCAGGCACTGGATTGTGACAACCTTGAGGCCACAAAAGGTCAGTGGCGAACCGCAGTTCCGCCTCTCTGCCAGTGCTATTCCGGTCTTTCTCCAGCCGATTATTTTGGCCGTACCCTGGTGGAAAACCTACCGGATTCCATCACCATAGGAGTAATCAATGTAGCCGTTGGCGGCTGTGACATCCGCCTTTTTGATAAGGATCAATACGCCGCATACGACTCCACCTACACCGACCCCTGGTTTACTGAAAAAATACAAGCCTATGGTGGAAATCCATACGAACACCTGATGCAGTTGGCCAAACAGGCACAGGAACGGGGCGTTATAAAAGGCATATTGCTGCACCAGGGCGAAACCAATACCGGGGATACCCAATGGCCTGAGTACGTTAAAAAAGTGTATATGGATATGCTGAACGATCTGAGTCTGGAAGCAGAAAAAACACCCCTTTTAGCCGGTGAAACCGTGAACGCCGACCAGGGCGAAGTGTGCTGCGCCAGCATGAATGCCATAATTGCTACCCTTCCTGAAGTAATTCCCGGTGCGCAGGTAATTTCTTCCGCCGGATGTACTGCCCAGGACAATGCCCATTTTGATGCCGAAGGTTACCGAAAACTCGGAAGGCGATATGCCGAAGCCATGTTGCCGCTCTTGCAGAAATAAGTAAACTTAAAAACAAGGATACCACCATGACAATAAAACGTTATTTTAAACATACCCTAACACACCGTCTTGCCCTTTTGGCCAGCGTTTTACTTTTTGGCATGATTTCATGCGGAAACAATCCCAAAGAGGAACACCTGCCACCGGCATTTAAATCCAGCAATCCGGAGAACAATGCGAGCCAGGTGCCGATAAATACGGAGGTAAAGGTGATGTTTGATGAGGTGGTTACCCTTGCCCCGAACCATGGCATTACGGTAAACAACCTCCCGGCAGCGGTGAGTATTTCGTTTACCGAACTCCGTTTTCAATTGGAACTGGAAGGTGGCACCAGCTACCACATACAAATCCCAAAGGGAGCTGTCATCAACACATTTGGCATTGCGCTCGCCAGCCCGGTAGAGTTTACGTTTTCCACCAAAGAAACGCATACCCCTGATTCCGGGGCTATGCAATTTGTGGCCAACATGGGAGTTGGTTGGAACCTGGGCAATTCGTACGATACAAAAGATGCCGATCCCACCGCCTGGGGCAATCCGCTTCCTACCCAAAAACTGATCGATTCCATTGCTGCCAAAGGGTTTACAACGCTTCGTATACCGGTAACCTGGCAATACCACATGGGTGCGGCACCTGATTACCTGCTGGAACCCCAATGGCTACAGCAGGTGGAAAAAACCGTAAAACAGGCCCTGGATTTACAGATGTATGTGATTATTAACGTTCACCACGACGAAGAATGGTTAACGCCCACCTATGACCATCTGGAAAATGCAAAAAACCAGTTGGCCAAAGTATGGACCCAAATTGCCATGCATTTTGAGGGATATAATAATCACTTGATTTTTGAAACCCTGAACGAACCCCGCTTAAAAGGCTCAGCGAAAGAATGGAGTGGAGGCACTGTAGAGGGGCGTGACTGCGTAAATCAGATGCACGCGGCGGCCGTTTCCGCCATTAGAGCTACCGGAGGAAACAATACCAACCGTTACCTGATGATATCCCCTTACGCCGCATCTTCGGCTCAAATTACTATTGATGCCCTGGAATTACCTGCCACCAACAATTTAATTGTTTCCGTGCACAATTACTTTCCTTACCAGTTTGCCTTAGCTGAAGATAATTTTGTAACGGAATGGGGAAGTGCAGCTGAAAAGGCGGCTTTAGATAATGAGCTTGACCGGGTAAAAAGTGTATTTATCGAGCAGGGAATTCCGGTAGTAATGGGAGAATGGGGCAGCCTGCATCACAATAACCTTACCGACCGTACGGAACATGCCGCATATTTTGCCCAAGGATGCATCGAACGGAGTATTTGCCCGGTGTGGTGGGACAACGGCAATCCCAATCAGTTTGGTATCATCAACCGCAATACCTGCACCTGGGTATACCCGGAAATTGCCAATGCAATAGGGATTGCCGTGTCGCTACCATCCGGCAACTCCAAATAGTTCCTGTCCACCGAAATGCCTGTAAAGCGGCGCAAAATGCAGGAATTAACATATCCATACATCATCGATAACATTTGATAGCAAGGGTTCGCGATGCACACTGTAAATTTCGGCCTTGTTAAATTTTACTACATGAAAAAAAGACCATCGTTTGCCATTGCACTGGCCTTGGCCCTTGTTGGGTTTACCTCCCTGGCCTGGGGCAATGTTTCAGTTCCTGCCATTTTTGGCAACCACATGGTACTCCAACAAAATGCCAGCGTACCTTTATGGGGATGGGGAAAACCCCTTGAAAATATATCCATCACCACGTCCTGGAATTCCGACACCTTACATACCGTGGTTACCCAAAACGGCAACTGGTCGGTTACCCTGCAAACTCCGCAGGCTGGCGAAACCCACGAAATCCACATAAAAGGATACAACAAAGTCACAATTTCTGACGTGCTAATGGGAGAAGTGTGGCTGTGTTCGGGCCAGTCGAACATGGAATG
>JAUIMD010000630.1 GCA_030433225.1 Bacteroidia bacterium | reverse complement strand
CCGTGTGTAAAGGCATTGACCTTATGCCCGATGTTGACCTGGAAATCAGAGAAACGTTGAAAAAGCAATTGGCAGACGAAGGCCTGGAAGCACTACGCATTCAATTAAAAAAACTCGATCCGATATCGTATGGCAAGGTTGATTTAAAAAACCCTGCCCGGGTGTTGCATGCCGTTGAGGTGTGCCTGACCACGGGTAAACCCTACTCATCTTTTCTTACCCAATCCACCAAAAAAAGAGACTTTTCAATTGTGAAAATTGGCATTGATGCCCCGCGCCCCGAGTTGTACGACCGTATTAACCAACGGGTGGATGCGATGTTGAAACAAGGCCTGGTGGATGAGGTGAAAGCATTGCACTCCTACAAAAACTGCAATGCATTAAATACGGTTGGTTACAAAGAGATATTTGACTATTTAGAGGGCAATTGCACCTTAAAAAGAGCTGCCGACCTTATTAAACGAAATTCGCGCAGGTACGCCAAAAAACAATTAACCTGGTTTAAAAAGGACCCTTCGATTGCCTGGTTTTCTCCATACGAAATGTCCAGAATGGTGGCCTATGTGCAAAAGAACGCTTAGGGAGACTTAATTTCAATGAGGGCGTGAACCGAATCCTTGTGCTACCGTTATTGCATACATACTACTAGGAAGAATGGGGAAAAAAAGATGTGATTTAGGGAAGAAGGAGTACGAACAAAAAATTCCGGATCACCCCAAATACATGTGTAAAAAATGCAGCAGGCTGGCCACTAAAAAAGACAAGGTGTGCAAACCCGTAAAAATGTAAATGCCGGTTTATCCGGTGGGTGTATCCTCAAAGGCATAGCATAAGCCGCTGTTGGCAGGGATTTCAATTACCGGATTAATAAGGTTGCTCAGGGAGGTTTGCATTTCTGTGGTGTCCATAAAATTATACTTGCTGCACTTCATAGTTTTAAACGGATCCCAGCGTGAGGCAACCATGGCATCTTTAGGAATGTGCAGTTTAAATTCAACCGGGTCGTTGGAGAAGTTGATAATGAACAACATTTTTTGTTCGTAATAATGCCGGATGAATGCAAAAAGCTTGTTGCCGTCAAAGTTCGGATTTTCGTAATTGGCGTATTGAAGGTCGTAAAACAACCCTTTGGTTATGGGCGCTTTTGCCGAGGCGAAAGAAAGAATGTTGCGATATACCTGGTGTAGTTTTTTCGTTTCGTCCGGTAGCTTTCCACCATCAAATTTTCCACCGTTTACCCATTGCTGCAAAAGCTTTACGCCCCAATAATCAAAAATTGTGGTGCGGCCATCCAATCCGCTAAACCCTTCCTGGTCGTGTCCGGGTTCACCCACCTCCTGGCCGGCATACAGCATAAACGGGTTGCTGCTAAAACACGCCAGAAATATGGTAGCCGGAATTCCTTTTTGTGCATCGTTGGCAAAAAAGCGTGACGCCAGCCGCTGTTCGTCATGGTTTTCTATGAAGTACAGCATGTGCGGCAAAATGTCCTGCACGCATTGCCACTCGTGCGAAATGGCGGAAGCACTTTGCGTACCTTCCATTACTTTTCTTACGGTGTCGTACATGCCCACTTTGTCGTAGAGGTAATCAAATTTTCCCTGGTAAATATAGGTGCCATATAAGGAGGGGTTGTACACTTCCGCCACAAAAATGAGTTGGGGAAACTGTTTCTTAACGGTTGGAATTACCCATTCCCAAAATTCAACTGGTACCATTTCGGCCATGTCGCACCTAAAGCCATCTACCCCTTTTTT
>JAUIMD010000629.1 GCA_030433225.1 Bacteroidia bacterium | reverse complement strand
CATTTGCATTGCTCACCTGTATCGCGTATTCACCGTCAAAGTTGGTTACGGTTCCGTTGGTGAAACGGTTCGATTTATCCAACTCTACCACCGTAACCCCGGGCATTCCCAACGGGTCACCTTCAACGGTTACTTTTCCTCTGACCAAGAATTTATCTTGCGAATAACTGGAAGCCGAAACCAGCAGGAACTGAATAAATATGATTGTTTTAATGAAGTTCTTCATGAAGATTAATTTTGAGGATAGCGCAAATAAGTATCAATTTGATGTATAATAGCCCTGTTTGCCAATACGTTACTTTTATCCATTACCACATTGGCCACTGTCCCCTGGGAGTCAATTACGATCATGGATGAATCCGAGGCATTGATGGAAACATACGTTTCACCGTTTTCATTTTTATACATGGTAACGGCCGCATCGGTAAGTCCGTTTTGCGGAAGAATAATGCGCTTGGGTAAAATGTGATAGTATACAAAGTTGGCTACCTTTTGCTGTTGTGCGGCTGTAAAATCAGCACCGGTAATAGGAGGCAATACCCCATCGGCAACGGCTTTTGCAATGGCCTCATTGGTTGGAATAAGCAAGGTATTGTTATCGGTATTGCGCACATCGGTAATTACCTTGGTTTCGGTGTTGTACAAATAGCCCTGCATGGTTTGTGTGGGGTCAAACTCATTTAACGACTCGGCCGACTTTTTCAAATAATTGTAGAAGCTTTTGTAATTGGTAGTTGCGTATTGCTCTATCTGAACTCCAATATTATCGATGGAGAATTTTAAAGGGGCAGACAGCACATAGGATTGTCCGTTATTGGGTTCACTATCCACCTCACCGGTTATAACGGAATGCCTGCTATTGCCGGCTCCATAAATAAAAGAGAGGTTAAATTTTTGGTAATATTTGATGTACTCGCCACGGTCATCAATTCCGGTTTGCACAATTCCATCTGTTGTAAAGTCAGCGTTTTTTCCCTGGATCATGTGTAAAAACAATAACCTTTCAAGGGCATTGGTTGTATTGTTTCCCAATGAACCATCATAGGCATCGGTCCATTCCCAGCGACCTAAATCCACGTTGTAATCGAACCCTAATTGTTGCATTTGGGTGTTATTAATGAGCAACATTTGCAGGTCTACTTCCGGGTTTTTAAGAATGCTTAAAATGGTTGGGAAAGAACGAATGGCCTGGAGCATCAAAACATAATCCGGATTCAGGTTTATATCGCCCAAAACGGTATAATATAAATCTGTTGCCTGAACCGTATTTACTCCATAAAAAATGCCGTTGCTACAAATCACTTTATCTACCACATTGGCGTAGGCATCAAAGCGTGCTGTTTCACCGTAAGTGTTCTGGGTTTGATCAAATTTGGATGGCCAAACGGAGGTTAACCAGAAATGCGCATTCAGGAAATCGGTGATTTGGTCCACGGTCATGTCATCCAGCGAATCGTAGTGCTTCAAGAACTTCTCGTCGAAGAATTGCTGCACGGCTTCGTTGGTTGGAGCAAAAAGCGTCCATCCACCTTTTTGATGGTCATTTTCTTCGCCTTCTTCGCCATATCTCAGGTAATTTTCGCAATTGGGTGCAAAGGCTAATCCTGGGTATAGTTTCATCCACACCTCTTCTTTGCTGCCCGTACCTTGTTCAAATAACAGTCGTACTTCATCAGGGGCTTCCACAAAAGCTTCGGTATACTTTTTAATGATGTCCCTGAACATGGAATAATTCTCATGCTCGTTCAGGTAATCATCA
>JAUIMD010000049.1 GCA_030433225.1 Bacteroidia bacterium | reverse complement strand
GTGGGGCTTCTGGCCGAAACAAATAGAGCGCCATTTGATCTACCTGAAGCAGAATCAGAACTGGTTTCTGGTTACCATACAGAATATACAGGAATGAGATTTGCCTTTTTTGCACTTGCAGAATATGTCGAAGTCTTTGTTGTTTGTGCTGTTGCCTCAACAACTCCCACGAGAAACAGCAACACGGTGATGAAAAATTTTGTCATGCCTTTGTAGTTTGGTGAACCGTAGTATAAATGTAAGAAACAAAAATAGTAAAGTTTACCTGAAAGCATTCCAAAACCCGCCTAAATACACATGTATATTACATATTGTTCAAGTACCGGTAATATACCTATTTAACGTTAGTCACTTCAAACGAAGTACGCGCCCCAAATGGGGTACCGTTTAAGTCGTAACCTTCCAGCACAATCCAGTAAGTACCGTACTGGTCGCCTGTGGTAAATTCAATGTGTGGTGTGCCGTTTGTTCGTATGCTTTTCACATCCGGAATCCACAACAGGGTATTGCGGGCATCGGGCATGTGTGCTTGTAAAGGAAGCTTGGCTGAGGTCACTGGCAACCTTGAACTGAGCAAGGCATAATCAAAGAAAATTCCGTTGGCGGGTAACGCAATACCGCCAAAATCTTTATTTTTTGTTTTTACATGCAGTATACCACCGTACGTCATATCGCCATGCACAAACTCTGCGTGCACCGTTTCAATGGCTTTAATTTTTTTGGTGGAAATGGTCCACAACGCACTATAATCCGACAAAACAAGACCATCAATAATCACCAGTGGCGGATGTATATTTTTTTGATGGTTGGGGCCTACAATGACCATTTCTCTGTTTCCTTTGGATTGTTGCACCATTACATTGGGCAGCAACTCCTTTACATAATCTACAAAATGCGGCAACAGAATGTAATCGTCGGCCACTATCCGGTTATCCGCATTTCCGTAAAAATCGGCAGTGCGCTTTTTCTCCTGCTCAGGTTTCTGCGGCACCGGATGAAAAATTTCAGCCAGTTGCTGGTTTAAGGCCATTTCATTTGCCAGCGCCTGTTGCGCACTGTCCAGGTAAAAAGGTAGCGGCTCAAACGGCAATGACGACAGGCTAAAATCGCTGTTTACATGCAAAACCGGCTGTATGCCATTCCCCGCCTGTGCAGAAATAAACAATTCCGCATTTCCATAGCCCGGAGGAATTTGCAGGTAAAAGTGTCCGTTTTCTGTTGAATACTGTGACACCACCTGTACCGGATTGCTTAACACCGTAAGATTGACCAGCACATTTTTCATGGGCCGCTCTAACGAATCAGCAACCACCCCCGAAACACTTAAGCCTTTATGCTCGGTTACAAACCGGTTGCTTTTTAATGGGATTGTGGTTGAATCCGCAGCAGGTAAGGGGTATAATGCGCTGCTTTTTGCAGGAACCACTGCCAGGCTCACCAAGGCAAGGTTCGCGTGACGGGTCCAGTTTTCAAGGCTTATTTCCACCGTTTCCCTGGCGGCAAAGGCCTCCTTACTTACCACAGGATAAGGGGCATTACTCTGTCCGGCACTATGAGGCTCTGCCGCTCCCCCTCTCCCTAACACCGTTTCTTTGTCCTCCATAAACACAGTCTCCATCCGGTTTATAATGCTCAATATTTGGTAGGAAAAGAGGTCCGGGTTATTTTTCATTACATTGGTATATACCCGCAGGTAGTAATGTCCGCTCACCAGGTTTTTATCCAATGAAAGACTTCCGGCACATTGGCCATTCTCTAACAAAAATTTGCTTCCTGCCACGCGCTCACTTTTTTGATTGAGCACTTCGGCATACACCAGGTTGCTACCCGTTGCGTTGCTGAACATATCCTGCTGCAATACTGCCGAAAAATGCACGGTTTCTCCACTCAGGTAAAGGCTGCGATCGGTGGTAAACAAAACTTTTTCAGTAGCATTGGCAGCAAGTGCATGCCCTGCCAGCAGAAAACTGCACCACACGCAAATGATATGTCGTATACTTTTCATTGCCAAAAATCTGGTTTAACAAGGGTTCCTCCCGACAGCCGACAATCGAAACAAACGTGGTCGGCCCGCAATATACTTCCACCCGAAGCCACCATATACAGTGGCCATGAACTGGGCGGAACAAAGCTTATTTCGGGATCTTCAAACGGAATACAGGGATAGCGGTCATACCCTTCCAACCCAAACTCATCCGGTGTAAAAAAGAACCGTTTTTGAAGTACGGTGGTTACACTGAAATTCCCCAGCACCTTCTCCTGCGGTTGGGTAGTATTGTAGATATTTCCCTGAATGGACAACGGCTGCTTATCAAACAAACCACCTGAACGCTGGCTGTTTTCTTCTATGGCTTTCCAATAGCGGTACGAAGCTTCAGACATGGCAATTTGTGTGAGCAATACGCTGTAACGGTGGTTTAATTTTTCCGATTTTTCAAGGGTGTGGTGCAACGGAAATCCTGGATACCTGTCGGCTTGCAGCGGTGCCGTGGTAAGCGTAAAAATGTCCTGCAGCTCCACATCACGGTAACAAATTTTATACGCATCGCCAATCGCACTGCGCTGTATGGATCCTTCATACACCCAATCAATAGGGTACCTGGCGTGGTATTCGAAGGTTTCCTGAATTTCGTATCGATAATAATCGCTGTAGGCCGCTCCCCCTTCAAAATCCACATAAAACTGCACCCCGTTCAGCGTTTCGCCCGATGCCTGTTCCTCATCGCTGCGCACTCCATACACATCAGGTATGGGAGCTGCAACGGGTATGGTATCCCATTCCGATTCGTACTCCACATTGTTTAACTGATCGTGCACAAGGAGTTTAAAACTTCTTCCGGGCAACAACTGCAACGAGTCCAGATAAATCCGATGTTTACCGCCCCAGGTTTCTTCGTAGGGGTATACATTGTTAAACTCATCCATCAGGTAAACCACACAATACGAAACCGGAATAAATTCAGGATCGGTGGGAGAAGAAGACTCCGAAAGGTTTACATAATGGAAACCTGCCTTGTTGGTAATTTGCCCTTCAATTACCAGGCGCGGACTGCCCAGGTTAACTTTTTCCAGGTCGTAGGGCTCTACACATCGCGTAAATAGCAATGCAAGCCCCAATATTAACGGTAATATATAGTTATTCTGTGGCATAATTTCCGAGTTTAAAAATCCACTTAAGGGTAAAAATGGGTACTCCCACCACCGAATATTGATATCCTTTAATTACGCCGTTTTCCATATTAAAAAACACAGAGTACGGGTTATTTCGCCCCGTTAAATTGTACACGCTCAGCATCCATGCACTGTGAATAAGCTTATGCTTTTTAAGGTTGCCTTCCAGGGTAAATGAAGCATCCAGCCGAAAATAATCCGGGATACGGAACGCATTTCGGTCCGAATAATCGATGACCTGTTTTCCATCCACATAGTAAATGGATTGCGGATAGGTTAACGGCCTCCCGGTTTTGTACACTCCATTTGCCGAAAACGAAAGACGCCTGTTAAACCGGTAATTGGCAATTACATTGGCCGAATGCGGAATGTCGTAATTGGCAGGATATGGATTACCGTTGTTGATGTTTTGCCAGTCGTGCTCGCCACTAACGGTAATTTTTGAGCGGGAATACGTGTACGAAATCCAACCGGTAAGATTCCCAGTATTTTTTTTCACCATCAGTTCCACGCCATAAGCGTTCTGTTGACCCTGCAACACAAGCGTTTCCACATCAGGGGTACTAATAAAATCAGCGCCATCTTTGTACTCCACAATGTTCCCGGCTCGTTTCCGGTACACCTCAGCCGAAAGGCTCAGGCCTAAAGCAGGAAGCTCTTGCAGCACACCGGCAGACAATTGCTTTCCGCGTGCAGGGTCAATATGGGCATCGCTTAATTTCCACTGATCGTTGGGCGCAATGGCTACTGTATTGCTCAGCATAAACAAGTTTTGGGTGGAGGTGTTATAGGCCACTTTCAGCGAGGTAAGCGCCCACGGGCGTATATTCACCGAAAGGCGCACCTCGGGGTAAGTACTGGTTGTCACCCTTTCGCCTTTTTCATATTCTACGGTGCCTGTTTTGTTTTCGGCAATGCGTTCTGTTCCGGGCGCATATTGATTTACCACCGCAGGCCCCATGTAGTTGTAGAGGGAATAACGAAGTCCGGCATAGGCCGTAAGCCACGGAACGGGCGTATACAAATCCGAAAGAAAAAGGGCCGATTCCAGTCCACGCTCCTGCCCCAACTCTACCGGCACACGCAAAGAGCCTTCTCCATCGGGCACTACTTTACCCCGGTTTAACAGGTATCCAATGGCATTTACTCCGGTTTTAAACTCATGTTTCGGATTGGCTTTCCAGGTAAAATTCAGCTTTCCTTCATTGTGGCGTATGTTGTAACTGTGAGAATAGGCCAGGGTTGGATCGGCAAATTCGCGCGTATAAAACTGGTAATTGGAAAAAACGCCCGACGCTTCCATGGACAGGGACGGCGAAAAATAGCGCACCCATTGCATGGAACCACCCATGTTTTGGTAATTATACTCTTGTAAATCGTTAAGCGTAAAGTTATCGGCACTGTAGTAGCCAAAGCCCTTCACAAAATTATCGTCGTTCACTTTGTAGTTTAACGAAGCTGCCAGGTCGTAAAAACCAGCCTTGCTGTTACGCAGGTCAGGGTCTTCGAGCTGGTTCAGAATCCAGTCTGAGTATGAACTGCGCGCACTCAACACCAGCGATGCCTTTTCCTTTACAATGGGAATTTCGGAAATGACATCGGCAGAAATAGGGCTAATGCCTCCGCGGGTTCCGAACTTTTTTGTGCTCCCAAGGCGTGTTCCAATATCAAAAAAGGATGACAAGCGTCCTCCATAATTAACGGGAACATGCCCCTTGTAAATGGTAAAATCACTCACCAGGGTAGAGTTAAACGCCGAAAAGAACCCGAACAGGTGCGACGTATTGTACACCGGCACCCCGTTAATGTAGAATATATTCTGGTCTGCATTTCCACCCCGAATGTATACCCCCGAAGAACCTTCGCCCACGGTTTGCACACCGGGTAAAAACTGCGAAATTTTCACAATGTCTTTTTCCCCCATCAGCGATGGCAATTCTTTAATATTTTTCATGGAAAGCTTCTCCATTCCAACATTTACGCCAAATAACTTTTGTTGTTGATCTGCCTTTATGGTTATTTCGTTAATGGCAACTACCTGGGGTATAAGTTCAATGGTGAGGTTGCCGCTTTCGTACGGAATAATCTGAAGTGTTTGCTTTTTCATGCCCATGGAACTAAAACGGGCGGTGTATTTTTTTCCGGGCTCAAGGGCTACCACCAAATTGCCATTGGCATCGCTTACGGCCCCCTCCTGGGTTTCTTCAATAAACATAGCGGCCGAAAATAAGGGCTCTCCTTTTTCTTCATCGGCGAGGTGAATGCGCAGGGTTATAAAACGTGCATTTCCCTGATTTTTCTTTTCGCCCACCACCCGGGTTTCCACTACATCGGCTTTTCTACCAACCAGGTAGCGCTGTTCAACGTCTGTAAAATCATCATTTGCTGCCTCACTGGTTGCCGATGCCATATTTTTGCCTGACACAAACGTGAGAGGCTCAATTTTTTCACGGGTAATGTATACCTGGTTTCCCCGCACAAGGGTGGCATGAAGCCCGTACGGTTTAAGAATTTTCACCAGGGCCTGCTCAAGTGGTAAGGCTTGTAAGTGTGCGGTTACCTTAAGGTTGTCCACCACCGAATCCTGGTAAAAAAAGCGATAGCCGGTACGCTGCTGCATTTCTTGCAACACGCTTAGCAGGGGCACATCCCTATAATTGGCCTCAACGGTTTGTGCATGCGAACGCGCAACTCCCGCCAACAGCACACACACGAACATCACCCTGGCACAAAACTTCATGGCAGTAATTGATTTAGGTAGTTCATCACTTGGGTAACTTCGGCATCACTCGCTTTTTTCCATTTTACTTTGTGGGTTTTTAGGTAGGTCTTAATGGTTTCTTTATGGGTTGGGGGGAAAATTTTAAGAAAGCTTCCTTTGCCTTTGTACCGGTGTATCTTCCCGTTAAAGTGAATATATTGCGTTCGTTTTTCACGGTTAATTTTGTAGTCGGTAGCTCCCGAACTGTTGGACACTTTCATTTCCTTGGTCCAGTAATAAAAACAGGTAGCCTCCCCTTCGTTTAATATTTGTACAAACTTCACCCCTTTTTTGGGAACCTCGTGCGGAGCAAACCGCTTGGAATTGATGGTAAACCACTGCACCAGGCTATCCACCAGCAAAATTTGCTGCAATGCCCCATGGGGATTTTCATACTCTAGCAAAAGCCCGTTATTCAGTACATCAAGCTTTAATGCTACCGGCGCAAAAATTACCCCTTGTGTGCATACCTCTTCTTGTGTAAACTGATTTTGCATAAAATAAGGGTGCCCCGTTACCTGGTAATAAGGGTATTGGTAGGTTTCGCCGTTTATAAGAGACGCATCCAGGCCGTAAATGCTGTCGGGCAGGGCATTTCCCACACTCTGTGCCAAAACCATAAAAGGAAAAAATGGAACAAGTCCGAAAAAAAAGAAGATAAATTTTAACAAATCAGTTGCGGTTTTGGTGCGTTAGCTGTTGCACCAAAAGTAGAGAATATATACGAGGGCAAACACATTTCCAGCTCCTTAAAATCCTTGATTTTTATCATAACAATTTGCTGCGTTTTAATAGGTTTAAGTATGGTTTTACGTGCACTAAAATCTTTATAGGTCTTAAAACTAATCAATTAATGTTAGCCATGACAAATGACAGATTTTAAAACAGGTGCTCGCCTTTATCTTTGTGCGCTAAAATTAACACCCATAAAATGCTGAAAAAATTTGTACCTGCCATCCTCTTGCTTATTACATTAACGGCCAAAGCCGATGAAGGAATGTGGATGCTCCCTTTAATTGAAAAACACAACAGTGCCCAACTTAAAGCACTGGGAAGTGAATTGGCACCATCCGACATTTACCGTGCCGACTCCACCAGTTTAAAAGATGCGATTGTTATTTTTGGAAATGGCTGTACCGGAGAAATCATCTCCAACCAGGGCCTGATACTTACCAACCACCATTGCGGGTATGGCACTATTCAGGAACACAGCTCAGTAGACCATGACTATTTAAAGGATGGGTTCTGGGCAAATTCGATGGAGGAAGAAATTCCGTCTCCGGGGCTTACGGTAACGTTTGTAAGAGGTATTGAAAACGTAACGGACCAGGTGCTAACTGCCGTACATGCCGACATGCAATATGTTACCTATAAAAATACCATCGATTCTGTAACTAAGGCAATTGCTAAAGAGGCAGAGGAAAAATATGGATATACCGCTAAAATTAAACCGTTTTATGCGGGCAACGAATACTACCTGTTTTTATTGGAAAAATACAGCGACGTTCGTTTCGTTGGTGCTCCCCCCTCATCAATAGGTAAATTTGGAGCCGATACCGACAACTGGATGTGGCCGCGCCATACCGGTGATTTTAGCCTGTTTCGGGTATATGCCACCAAAGAGGGTAAACCTGCAGACTACAACGCCGGCAATGTTCCGCTGGTACCTAAACACCACCTGCCCATTTCGTTAAAAGGGCCGGAAAAAGGCGATTTTTCGATGACACTTGGTTTTCCCGGTTCTACCTCGCGCTACCTCACCTCGTATGGCATACAGGAACGCATGGACGTAATTAACCATGCCCGTATTGTGGTACGGGACGCCAAACAAAAAATATGGCTCAAAAATATGCTGTACGAGCAAAAAATCCGCATCCAATATGCCTCCAAATATTCGAGAAGTACCAACTATTACAAAAACAGCATTGGCATGAACAAAGGTTTGGAAAACCTGAACGTTGTGGCTCATAAAAAAGAACTGGAAACCACCTTTAGGGCCTGGGCGGAAAATACCGAAGAAGGGGCAGCTTACAAAGAGGCCTTGCCCTTATTGGAAGATGGCTATGCCCTGCGTCGCGACATTATCAATGCCAAATACTTTTTCTCAGAAACGTTTAAGAGTGGAATTGAGATTTTTACGATAGCCGAGGATGCACAAAAATTGCTTGCACACCAGGAAAACAGTTCGGATTCGGCCTTAAGCGTGGCGGTTGCAAAATTTAAAGAAAAGGCGGATAAGTTTTATAAGAACTACGATACGCAAACCGACAAAAATACCACCATCGCTTTGCTGGAAGTGTATGCACACCATGTAAACTCAGATTATTACCCTGAGTTTTACCAGGAAATTGGCGGCAAATACAAGGGCGATTACGCCCGATTTACCGAACGGCTGTACAAAAAATCTATTTTCGCCCGGCCTGATGCATTATATAAAGCGCTGGAAAGCCGTGACTTTCGCAGCATTTTGAACGATGTGGCCTGTACCTACACCCAGCAAATTGTTGCCATGCGCGAGCAAATTAACGGCAACCTTAAGCCCTTTGACAAGTACATTAGCAAGGGCAACCGATTGTACGAAGCCGGACTTCAGCAAATGCTCAGTACTAAGGTGTTTTATCCCGATGCGAACTTCACCATTCGCATGAGTATGGGTTCTGTGGGCAACTACCAACCACGCGACGGCGTACAATACAACCATTATACCACCCTACAGGGGGTGATGGAAAAAGAAGATTCCACCCAATGGGAGTTTGTGGTTCCGGCAAAATTAAAGGAGCTGTATCAAACTAAAAACTACGGTGTATATGCCAATACCGACGGTTCAATGCCGGTTTGTTTCACCTCCAACAACGACATAACCGGCGGAAATTCGGGAAGCCCGGTGATTAACAGCAAGGGGCAACTTTTTGGCCTGGCCTTTGACGGCAACTGGGAAGCCATGAGCGGCGACATTGCTTTTGAACCCGATTTGCAGAAATGCATAAACGTTGACATTCGCTACGTACTGTTCATTATCGACAAGTTTGCGGGCGCTACCTGGCTGATTGACGAGATGACCATCGTTAACTAACGAGGAACGCTCTAAAATAAAACAAGCCCCATTTTCCAAAGAAAATGGGGCTTGTTTTATTTGCATCCGATGCTATTGTAAAAGCGAAGCCAATCGGGCGTCCAGCTCAGCGCCCATCAGGTTTCTGGCCACAATTTTACCCTCAGGGTCCAACAGTAAATTAAAGGGAATGGCCTTCACATTGTACAGCTGTGCCACTTCACTTTGCCAATACTTCAGGTCAGAAACGTGTGTCCAGGTCAATTGATCATCGGCAATGGCTTTCACCCAGTTCTCCCTGGTTTTGTCGAGGCTTACTGCTAAAATATCAAACTTGTCGCCTGCAAATTTTTTATAGGTAGCTACAATCGAAGGATTGGCTTGCCTGCACGGGCCACACCAGGATG
>JAUIMD010000628.1 GCA_030433225.1 Bacteroidia bacterium | reverse complement strand
TTGTTGGCGGTCTGGACGGGACTCGAACCCGCGACCCCATGCGTGACAGGCATGTATTCTAACCAACTGAACTACCAAACCAGGAATCTTTGTTTAAGTACTTTTTTCACCCGCTGGTGGGTACTCAAACCGTTTCTTTTAAAGCGATGCAAAAATACAATATCTATTTAAAAATGCAATATCCTTGCGTGCTTTTATTCCATATAAATTTACGACAAAACCTATTGCGCTTAAAATAAATAACTAAGAAAGTGTAAAATGTGAAAATTATTAATCGACCAATGTAAAACCAAGCTCGGAAAACAGCTTTATGGCCTCTTTAGAAGCACTTTTTAAGGCCACTTTATAGGAACTGAACTCCCGTCTTACCGGGTAATTATTCCGCAATTGTTCAAAGTTGGATAATTTATCCCGCAACGCCCGGGAGTCTTCCATGATGTTATACGTTTCTCCGATGGCTTTTTGCAGGCCTTGCAAAAGGCTGTTTTTTGCCAGATTAACCTTAATGAGGTCTTCTTCGGGCATGGGAATATTTTTTAGCTTCACCGTTCCAATCGGAAATTCAAAGAACTTCGCAACGGCTTCCACCGACATGGTTGTTCCATTGGCTTTCCCATCGGCAGAGTAGCCCGCAATGTGTGGCGTTGAAATGTCCGTCAACTTTACCAATTCTTTGTTTATGCCAGGTTCGTTTTCCCAAACATCCAAAATTAACCCGCGTACCTTATTTTTCTTTGCACCTAAAATAAGGGCCTGTGTATCCGCTACCTCCCCCCTGGATGAGTTAATGATGTAGGGCTTTTTTTCCAGTTTCCCCAGAAATTTCTCATCAAACAAATGGAAGGTTTTATCCATTCCATCCATATTTAAGGGCACATGAAACGTTACAACGTCACATTTACGGGCTATACGATTTAGTGATACAAAGTTGGCATCCCCTTCTTCGCGAGCCCGGGGCGGGTCGTTTTGCAGCACTTTAAACCCAAGCAACTTACCTAAGCGTGCCACTTTTTTACCCACATTACCAACGCCAACCACCCCTAAAGTAAGTTTCGAGGGGGCCTTTTTCTCCTTTTTACAAATGTCCATCAAAACGGCAGCCACATATTGCTCTACGGATCCTGAATTGCACCCTTTGGCATTGGTCCATTCAATTCCGTTGTCTGCACAGTACCGTGTATAAATATGGTCGTACCCTATGGTTGCCGAAGCAATAAACTTCACCTTCGATCCCTCCAATAAAGATGCATCACATTTTGTACGGGTACGTACAATCAGGGCGTGTGCATCTTTCACGTCTTCATGGCTTATCGCTTTTCCACTCCTGTACTCTACGGTAGCAAAAGGTTCCAATAATCCTTTTATAAAAGGAATATTTTCGTCGATTACAATCTTGATCTTTTCGATTGGATGTGCATTTAAAAATTCGAATACAAATTTAATACACCCTACTTAATATGAAAGTAAATCAAATGAAACATCTGTTATTTTATTGTTTCAAAAAAGACAAGTGCCGCGAATGGCTTGTGGCCTTGTTTTTGTACCTTACCCACACGCTTAAAACACCGGTATTTGGGCGGGCAACCTTCCAATTCCCGGTCGTAAACGTCACAAAACATGCCATTACTTCATAAAAACCAACCCCTCGAAATCCGACGGTTTATTATCAGCCTTACGCTACCCCTTGTTTTTGTCACGTTGTTTTGGCTGATTAAAGCCCTTGAAACCTTCTACAATTTTGAACTTCATGTTTTAGGCATTTACCCGCGTGACCCGGGGTC
>JAUIMD010000048.1 GCA_030433225.1 Bacteroidia bacterium | reverse complement strand
TCCGCCAAAAATAATTGGAATAGCAAAACGCCTCGAAGAAATTTATTTTCCGGGAGATTCGGTTCCTATTTATTTAGATAAAAAGTCAGAATCGTTAAAAGTAATCCAACACCTGCGCGACGAGGCACACCGTATTGGAATAACCTTTCACCGGCAAAAAAGGTCGAAAAGTTTTATTTCGTCCGATCTGGAAAATATTCCCGGCATTGGTCCAAAAACGATAGAAGTTTTATTGTCCAAATTCAAATCCGTTGACCGGCTAAAGAACGCTTCAGAGCAGGATATTTCCGTATGGGTGGGCAAAGCGAAAGCTACAGCGCTCAGAAATCACTTTAAAACCACTGAAAAATGAAAATTTCAGAACTTCAAGTAACTGTAGATGAATGGATTAAAACTGTTGGTGTACGGTATTTTAGTGAACTGACAAACATGACCATTCTGACCGAAGAAGTGGGAGAATTGGCCCGTTTAATGGCGCGTACCTACGGCGACCAAAGTTTTAAGAAAAATGAGCTGGAAAAAAATATCCCGGATGAACTGGCGGATATTTTGTGGGTTGTGATTTGCCTGGCCAATCAAATGGACATTGATTTGGAAGAGGCCATCCGAAAAAACCTGGAGAAAAAAAATGTGCGCGATAAAGACCGGCACAAGCAAAACAAAAAATTAAAATAAACCGCTTAGTTTTTGCGATCCATAATGTAGTCGATCAAAGTCAAAATGGAAGTTTTGGCATCATTGTCGGGAAAGTTATCCAAAAGGGCTTTCGCCTTCATCGAAAATTCCTGCATACGTTGGGTGGCATATTCCAACCCATCATATTCTATCGCAAAATCAATTAACTTATTTATTTGAGATTTTCGTTTACGTTTAATCTTCAACAGCTTTTTCATTTCCTTTTGTTTGGCTTCGCCACATTGCGTAAGGGCATGAATAAGCGGAAGGGTAATTTTATTTTCACGCAGGTCGTTTCCTGTAGGTTTGCCTAAAATTCCCTGGGGCTGAAAATCAAAAATATCATCTCTAATTTGGAACGCCAGGCCAAGGTTGGTTCCCAGCTCATCCAATTGTTTAAGTTGTTCAGGCGAGGCTCCGGCAGTAATTCCTCCGGCCCTTGCACACGAAGAAAACAATACCGCAGTTTTCTTATCAATTATGGTGTAGTACGATTCTTCGGTAATGTCCAGTGTTTTGGATTTGTCCATTTGTAAAATTTCGCCGGCACTCAGTTCCTTCCCAAGGATGGAAATG
Source organism: Bacteroidia bacterium (assembly GCA_030433225.1). Classification (GTDB taxonomy): domain Bacteria; phylum Bacteroidota; class Bacteroidia; order Bacteroidales; family UBA5342; genus JAUIMD01. The sequence goes on along the minus strand of JAUIMD010000048.1, from coordinate 8,258 downwards.
ATATTTAAGAGCTCAAAATTTTGGGTTTGAATGGCCAGTTGCAAACTATTGGAAAGCATGTAGTCGCCAATTAAAACGGCGGTTTTATTGTTCCAAAACGCATTTACCGATAGAAGTCCGCGGCGTTCGGAAGTATCGTCAATTGCATCATCATGAATCAGGGTGGCATTGTGAAGCATCTCTAAAAAACCGGCTGCCTGTATGGTTTGCTGGTTCGACTTTCCTACAAGGTTGGCCGCCAAAATAACCAGAATAGGCCGCACCTTTTTGCCCTTTTGTTTGAGTATATACTGATTAATACGTTTGATGCTTTTGTATTGATCGTATAAAGAATCCTTGAAGAATTGGTCAAAATCATTCAGTTCCTGCTGAATGGGTGCTGTAATCGAGTCTATTATCTTCATAAAATGCAATGATGCTTTAGCGCCTGAATTAAGACTTTCAAAAGTAGCAAATTTATTTTTCTGGCATAGTGCATTTGCCCTTATCTACAACATTTAAGCATGTATTATATCTTTTTAATGGAATGTACTTTTTTGCCGGATTTCCTTGTTAAATTCGCACATCCATTACAAAGCAATAAATAATTAAATATTTATATATTTGCATAGCTTATGTTTACCGAAATGGCCGAAAATAACAGCATTAAAAATCTTGATTATCAGGAATTGGAACGCATGGCGGAAAGCCTGAAGGTAGTTGCGCACCCAATACGCATTGCCATTTTAGGCCTGTTGGAAGATGGCAACAAGTTAACCGTCACCGAAATTCATGAAGAATTGCAATTGGAACAGGCACCCACTTCACACCATCTCGGCTTACTCAAATCCAAGGGAATCCTCAAATCCGAACGCAACGGTAAAAGCAATTACTACTACATTGATAAATCCACCTTTGGCGAAGTTATGTGCTGCTTTAAACGGTGCACCAACAGCTAATTACATCACACTTTCAATAAATAAGTTAAAACGGCGCCTGAGTGCTGCCCCCGTGTTATGGCAATAATCAGAGTTACCAAAGAATTCAAATTCGAAATGGGCCATGCCCTGTTAAATTACGATGGCTTGTGTAAACACATACATGGCCATTCATACATGTTGTACGTTACCATTAAAGGGGAACCCATTTCTGATGCAGCGGCCATAAAAAACGGCATGGTGATGGATTTTGGAGACCTCACCCGCATTGTGCGAAGCAACATTGTAGAAGTGTACGACCATAGCCTGGCATTAAATAAAGCCATACCTAATAAGGAAAGCCTTGTGGGGCACGAGATGTTTGATCGCCTCCATTTAATGGATTTTCAACCTACATGCGAAAATTTTGTTATTCATTTTGCCAACATCATAAAGCCCCACCTGCCAAAAGGAGTTGAGCTGTTTAGCATTAAACTTTACGAAACTGCGAAGGCCTATGCCGAATGGTATGCTGCCGACAATGATTGAAACACACAATTCAATTAAAAATACTGATCATAAAGGATGTTCGTAAGGATGTCCTTTTCTTTTTTCATACTTTTAGAACTCAATTTGAAATCACCAGACCATGTCCGATCAAAACGATAAAAAACTTTTTTTGTTAGATGCGTATGCCTTAATTTTCCGAGCATATTACGCGTTTATCCGTAACCCAAGGGTCAATAGCAAAGGCATGAATACCTCGGCTATCTTCGGCTTTGTAAATACGCTGGATGACATTCTGAAACGCGAAGATCCCAGCCACATTGCCGTAGTATTTGATCCGGCCGGGCCAACCTTCCGCAACGAAATGTTCCCTGAATACAAAGCCAACCGCGATGCAACACCGGAAGATATCAAACTGGCCGTTCCCTACATCAAGCAAATTATTGATGGATACAACATCCCCGTAATTGAAAAGGCCGGATTTGAAGCCGACGATGTGATTGGTACCCTGGCAAAACTGGCAGAAAAACAAGGCTACGAAGTTTTTATGATGACGCCGGATAAAGACTACATGCAGCTGGTAACCGAAAATATTAAAATGTACAAACCGGCCCGAAGTGGAGGTGGACCCGAAATTATTGGCATACCCCAGGTGCAGGAAAAATATGGAATTGAAAAAACCACGCAGGTAATCGATATTCTTGCGCTCATGGGCGATGCGGCCGATAACATACCCGGTTGTCCGGGCATTGGCGAAAAAACCGCTTCCAAGCTCGTAAGTGCATACGGTTCGGTGGAAGGACTTTATGAGAACATCGACCAATTAAAAGGTAAGCAAAAGGAAAAAGTGCAGGACAACAAGGCCCAGGTGGAAATGTCGAAAGTTCTGGCCACCATAAAACTTGATGTGCCGGTGGAGTTTGCAGAGGAAAAGGTGCTGCGCGAAGAATGGAATTCGGAAAAACTGGCTGTAATTTTTGAAGAGCTGGAGTTCAGAACCATGAAAAACCGCCTTTACGAAAAAGCGGCCGTAAAAAGTACCGAACCGGTGCAACAAAGTTTGTTTGGCGATACCACCGAAAGTGAACAGGTCCAGGCCACCGGCCTTATGAAAATGGCGGACATTAGCGTGCGTAAACATGCCTACCATTTGGTGGATAACGACATGGCCATTGCCTCATTGTGTGCCGAACTCAGCGTGCAAAAGGAGTTTTGTTTCGATACTGAAACCACCGGTTTGGATGCCTGTTCGGCTGAAATTGTTGGATTGGCTTTTTCGTTTATAGAAGGGGAGGCCTATTACATCCCATTTTCTGCAGAACGGGAGCAAGCTCAGGAACGACTCGAAAAATTTCGCCTGGTACTGGAGGATGAAAACATTTTGAAGATTGGCCAAAACATTAAATACGATATGCTCATTCTCAGCAATTATGGCATTACCGTTAAGGGAAAAGTATTTGATACCATGATTGGCCATTACCTTATCCAACCCGAACAAAAGCATAACCTCGATTTTTTGGCCGAAAAGTACCTGAACTACAACACCATTAAAACCGAAGAACTCATTGGTAAAAAGGGAGTGAAGCAACTTTCTATGCGCGATGTTGCCATCGATAAACTGGTAGATTACGCCGCTGAAGACGCCGACATTACCTTTTGCCTGAAACAGGAAATTGAAAAAGAAATACGTTCCAACCAACTGGAAAGCCTGTTTTGGGACATGGAAATGCCTTTGCTACGCGTATTGTTCGAAATGGAAAAAACCGGCGTTTCATTGGATGTGGATACCTTACGCACCTATGCCACCGAACTGACCGACCAGATTATTCAATTGGAAGCCGACATCAAGGAAATGGCCGGGATGGATTTTAATGTGGGCAGTCCGAAGCAAGTTGGTGAGGTGCTTTTTGACCACATGAAAATTGATGAAAAGGCGAAAAAAACCAAGTCGGGGCAGTATTCCACCAACGAAGAAGTGCTGCAAAAACTGCAAAGCAAACACCCGATTATCGAAAAAATACTGGATTACCGCGGGCTGCGCAAACTGTTAAATACCTATGTGGAAACCCTGCCGGAACTGATCAACAAACGTACCGGAAAAATCCACACATCATTTAACCAGGCTGTGGCAGCAACAGGGCGTTTGAGCTCCAACAATCCAAACCTGCAAAACATACCTATCCGCGACCAGGCCGGGAGGGAAATTCGCAAATCCTTTGTTTCGTCTGATGGCGAGCACGTGTTTCTATCGGCAGATTACAGCCAGGTGGAACTGCGCCTGATGGCGCACATGAGCAAAGACCAGAACATGCTGGAGGCGTTTAACAAAGGGGAAGATATTCATGCTACAACTGCTTCTAAAATTTATGGGGTTAGCCTGGATGAAGTAACTTCTGACATGCGCCGAAAGGCAAAAACTGCCAATTTCGGCATCATTTATGGCATTTCGGCCTTTGGATTGGCCGAACGCTTAAACATTCCCCGAAGTGAAGGAAAGGCCCTGATTGACGGTTATTTTGAATCGTTCCCTGGGGTAAAAGCGTTTATGCAACAAAGTGTGGAAAATGCCCGCGAAAAAGGATTTGTGGAAACGCTGTACGGGCGTAAGCGCTATCTGGCCGATATCAATTCCCGAAACGGAGTAGTGCGCGGTGTGGCCGAACGAAATGCCATTAATGCACCCATCCAGGGGTCGGCAGCGGACATTATAAAAATGGCCATGATCCATATTCAGGAACAATTGGAAAAGCAAAATCTGCAATCCAAAATGATACTGCAGGTGCACGATGAACTGAACTTTGACGTGTTGAAATCGGAATTGGATACGGTGATTTCACTGGTAAAAAATGCCATGGAAAATGCCGTGAAACTTGACTTGCCCTTGCTTGTGGAACACGGTACCGGACAAAACTGGCTGGAAGCCCACTAACAGTTATTTTTATGGAGAACGGAAAATTATACATCGTACCAACCCCGGTAGGTAACCTGCAGGACATGACCTTTCGGGCCATTGACGTACTGCAAACGGTAAGCCTTATTCTGTGCGAGGACACCCGAACTTCAGGGGTTCTGCTAAAGCATTTTGACATTTCTACACCCAAAAGGGCGTTCCATATGCACAATGAACACAAGGCAGTGGAGGGCATCATTAATCAACTAAAAACCGGAGCTTCAATTGCCCTTATTTCGGATGCCGGAACTCCCGGAATTTCTGACCCGGGCTTTCTGTTGGTGCGGGCATGTGTGGAAAACAGCATTGCCGTAGAAACCCTTCCCGGGGCAACGGCATTTGTTCCGGCCTTGGTAAATTCTGGGTTTCCTTGCGATAAATTTTGTTTCGAAGGATTTTTGCCACAGAAAAAAGGACGACAGAAACGCCTTACGCTTTTGGAAAATGAAACACGTTCGGTGGTGTTGTACGAGTCGCCCCACCGCATGGTTAAACTGCTCGAACAGTTTGTGGAGCACTTTGGCACAGAGCGGGAAGTGAGCGTTTCACGTGAAATTTCCAAACTGCACGAAGAAACAGTTCGAGGCACAGTAACTGAGGTGTTGCAGCATTTCCAAACACATCCACCCAAAGGAGAATTTGTGGTGGTGTTAAGAGGAACCGAAGAATAATTCCACCCAAAACATGTACAGAAAAAGCAACTACAAGCACCTGTTTTTTGACCTGGACAATACCCTGATTGATTTTGATGCATCGGCTAAATTGGTGCTGCAGGAGCTGTTTACAGAACACAAACTGGAGCGTTTTTTTACGGATTTTGCCGACTTTTATACGGTGTACAGTGCCATTAATAAAGACCTGTGGCACCAATACAAGGACCATAAAATTACCAAAAACGAGGTGAAATTTGGCCGTTTTCAAAAGACCCTGGAGAAAAGGCAAGTGTCGGATGAAACGCTTTGGCACACTATGGGAGACTCCTTTGTGGCGCGCGTGGCACATAAACATGTTTTGGTACCGGGCAGCATGGAGGTGCTACATGCCCTGCATCCTCATTACAAACTGCACATTATATCGAACGGGTTTAATGAGGTGCAGCATGCAAAACTTGAAGGAACGGGCATGCGCCGCTTTTTTGATTGGGTAATTCTTTCGGAAAATGTGAAAGCTCAAAAGCCAAAACGCCTGATTTTTGAAACAGCACTGAAAAATGCCAATGCACGAAAATCTGAAAGCCTGATGATTGGCGATAACTTTGATACCGACATCACAGGAGCTCACAACTTTGGGATGGACCAGGCCTGGTTTATGTACCATAAGGAGTATGAACTAACCTTTGAACCCACGTTTACCATCCAAAAATTAACAGACTTGCTGGATATATTAAGTCATTCAGGGCTTCGCTTAAAGCGAAACCCTGAATAAGTGATAAGCGATAAGCGAAGCCCTGAATAAGCGATAAGCGAAGCGAAAGAATAACGTAAAAAATACCACGTTTTTGCTACTTTTGGGCTCAGCGTTTTACAATCGGAAATTCCATTTATGCACTTCAGTCAAATTATAGGGCAGGAACATTCAAAAGAATACTTACTTAAGCTAATTCATGAAAACAGGGTGCCGCATGCTTTTTTGCTTGCCGGCCCTGAGGGAAATGGAAAACTCGCCCTGGCCATTGCCTTTGCACAGTACATGGCCTGCCACAACCCTGCAGCAAACGATGTGTGTGGCGTTTGTCCGGCATGTGTAAAATACCAAAAACTGGAACACCCCGACCTGCATTTTGTGTATCCGGTGGTTACCAGTTCATCCATAAAAAAGCCGGTGAGCCGCGATTATTTCCCGCAGTGGAAGGCCTACCTAACGGAAAGCGCCTATGTTTCCGTACAAACCTGGATGCAACACCTGGGCAGCGAAAACAAGCAACCCATGATTTATGCGCACGAGAGCGAAGCCATTTTAAAAATGCTCTCGATGAAGCCCTATGAATCAGAGTACCAGGTAATGATTATATATCTGCCTGAACGCATGAATATTGCCTGTTCCAATAAATTGCTGAAATTGGTAGAGGAACCACCTCAAAAAACCGTTTTTATTTTGGTGACCGAAAATGCAGACCAGATTCTGGCCACCATTTTATCGCGCTGCCAAATAATTAACGTGCCTAAAATTGCCACTGAAGTGTTAACGGCTACCTTGCAGAAGCAGTTTGGCATTGCGGAAGGCGAGGCACAATCCATCAGCAGAATTTCGAACGGGAACTATACCCGTGCGTTGGACATGATCAACAGCAACCAGGACAATGCCTTTTACCTGGATCAGTTTATCACCTTAATGCGCCTGGCCTACAAACGGGATATCCACCCGTTAAAAAAATGGTCGGATGAAATGCATGCCATTGGTCGTGAGCGGCAGAAAAATTTCTTGCAATATACTCTCCGTTTGTTGCGCGAGAATTTTATAATGAATCTAAACACCGAAAATTTAAACTACCTTACGGTGGACGAACAAAATTTCTCTGTAAAATTTTCACGCTTCATTAACGAAAGAAATATCATGCAGTTATTCGAAGAAATTGAAAAAGCCCAACGACACATTGAGCAAAATGTGTATGGAAAAATGGTTTTTTTCGACCTCTCGCTGCAGGTTATCCTTTTGCTAAAGTCTTAATTATATGTTACTTTTGGCGTTTATCAAAATAGAAATCTCTACCATTGCCTGTACCATTTACAAGCAGTTTTTGAGGGATGCTAGCATACGTTCCATGTAATTTTGAATAACAGAATGAGCGAAACAATCAAGTTTGATATCTCCTCTATAGAAGACCTTGAATTGGATGATGACCACAAAAGAATCACCCGAAATTTAAACAGTCCCAAACTCGATGTACACAACTGGATGTTGGACATGGAGACCTTAGGCCACCCCACCGAACTGGTTGAGGTACAATTTAAAAACACGCGTAAAGGCTATTACAAAAATTCAACGGCCCTCGATTTAAAACAGGGGGACATTGTAGCGGTGGAATCGGTTCCCGGACACGATATTGGACGGGTTACCCTTACCGGTTCGCTTGTGCATACACAAATTAAAAAGAATGGCATTGATACCGATCGCTACGAATTCAGGCGTGTATATCGCATTGCCAAACCGGCCGATATTGATAAGTGGGAAAAAGCCCGCAACCGCGAGCATGCGACCATGCTGCGCTCGCGTAAAATTGCCGAAGACCTGCGCCTGAATATGAAAATTGGAGATGTGGAATTTCAGGGGGATGGCAACAAAGCCATTTTCTACTACATTGCCGACGAACGGGTAGATTTCAGGGAGCTGATAAAAGCGCTGGCAGGTGAATTTAAGGTACGCATTGAAATGAAACAGATAGGTGCACGACAGGAGGCCGGCAGAATTGGGGGCATTGGGTCGTGCGGCCGTGAGTTGTGCTGCAGCGGGTGGATGTCGAAGTTTGTTTCGGTCAATACCACTTCGGCACGTTACCAGGAGTTGTCGCTTAATCCGCAAAAACTGGCCGGGCAATGCGGCAAATTGAAATGCTGCCTTAACTACGAGTTGGATGCCTACGTGGAGGCGCAGAACGAATTTCCACGCAAAGACATTCCACTGCATACCGCCGATGCCAGTTACTACCTGTTTAAAGTGGATGTATTTCGGCAGGAAATGATCTATTCCACCGACCCTAAAATGGCGGCCAACCTGGTAACCATTTCCACCCAAAGGGCCAAAGAAGTGATGCGGATGAACAAGGCCGGGAAAAAGGTGGATGCCCTTTTGTTACAAAACGAAGTGGCCACGGTTAAAAGCCTCGATTTTGAGAATGTGGTTGGGCAGGATGACCTTACCCGCTTTGATCGAAAAACGCGAAAAAGAAAAAATAAACGGCGTAAACC
>JAUIMD010000627.1 GCA_030433225.1 Bacteroidia bacterium | reverse complement strand
TTTCCCAAACTGGGTGCAACCTTTGCCTACTGGGATTTCAGAAATCCTGAAAAATTTGGCCACGCCATTACCGGAATGTTCTCCCTGGAATCGTATTTTAGGTTGGAAAATACATTCAGTTTTTCGTACAAATGCGGGTTTGGTTTTTCGTACCAAAACCGACCCTACAATGCTCAAAGCAACCGAGATAATCTGGCGTTTAGTACCAAGGTGGCTTTCCCGCTATTGTTGGGAGTGGGTGGAAATGTGTGGCTCAGCGAGCAACTGCTGTTTAACCTGAATGCCAACCTAAATCACATTTCAAACGGTGGCTTTAAAGCACCTAACCTGGGGCTGAACTGGGTTTCGCTCAGCGTTGGGGTGGATTATTATTTTGAAGCGCCACAACTAGCACCTAAAAACGTGCCGGAGTGGAATGGCAGCCAGCCCAAAAACCGACTGGATGTAGTGGCATATACCGGTTTTAAGGAGTTGTACCCATCGGATGCCTATGCCATACCCGGCCTTGAGGTTAAAGCCAGCCATCAGTTTGCCCGAATAAATGCGGTTACGCTTGGAGCAGAATACATTTATGACCGTACCATGAGCGCCAATTATAAAACCCATACCGATGTGGACAGTTACCACAAATTATCGCTTGCGATCGGGCACGAGTTTTTGCTGGGCCGTTTTAATTTTAGTCAGCAGTTTGGCGCCTATGTTTACAATGGGGCTCAGGCCAAATCACAATTGTACCAGCGCTATGGCCTGGTATATTTTATTACTCCACATTTACAGGCCGGAATTAACCTGAAAAGCTATTTTGAACGGGCTCAGTTTGTAGACCTCCGTTTGGGCTATGCTTTCCATCCTTAGAATTTGAAAGTTCCATTAATTTTTCAAAACTTTAATGCTGTGCTTCCACCAACATGTTTAACAGAAGATTTTGACAATGAAAATTTTTACAAGTGACCAGATAGCAGCCATTGATACATATACCATAAAAAACGAACCTGTTCGTTCCATTGAGTTAATGGAGCGGGCTTCTAAAACTTTGTTTCGTGTATTTCGGAAATATTATTCGGATAAGGTACCGGTGAAAATTTTTGTAGGACCCGGAAACAACGGGGGAGATGCTCTGGCCCTGGGCCGCATGTTGGATGAGTGTGGATATGCGATAGAGGTTTTTTTGTTGGCCACGAAGCTTTCGACGGATGCCGAAGAAAATTTAAAGCGCTTGCAGAAGCTCGAAAATGTGCTCATATTCCCTGTTAACAGTACCGGTGATTTGCCTACCTTGAAGGCGGGTGATGTGATTGTAGATGGCATTTTTGGCTCCGGTTTATCACGCGAGGCCGAAGGGCTGTATGCCGAAACCATCCAGTGGATGAATAAGACCAATGCCGAAATTTTTAGCATCGATATTCCATCGGGGCTGTTTGCCGAGGAAAATAGGATACAGGGTAAAATTGGGGTACATGCCACCCATACGGTTGCTTTTCAGTTTCCAAAACTTGCCTTTTTCTTTGCCGAAAACGATGCATACATTGGAAAGTGGCAATTCACAAACATAGGGCTTCATCCACAGGTACAGGAAGATACTCCCTCGCCATATTATTACATTACTAAAAAGGATATTCGGGAATTGCTGCGAGGTCGTAAAAAGTTCTCGCACAAGGGCACCTACGGGCACGGCCTGTTGCTGGCCGGAAGTTATGGTAAAATGGGAGCAGGGGTACTGGCAGCCCGTGCCGCATTAAAATCGGGTTTGGGGTTGCTGACGGTGCAGGTACCGCACACCGGA
>JAUIMD010000626.1 GCA_030433225.1 Bacteroidia bacterium | reverse complement strand
ACATAAAAACGGACTGGAAGGCGCACGTCAGGTGAATGAACGCCTTTCAAACGGCGACGAAAATCCGGTAATGATTGCCGTGCAAAGTCATTATCCGTTTACCATTAAAGCCACACTGATTGATGAGCTTCCACAACAATTTCAGTTGCGCGACAAAAGCTTTGATTTTAACCTGGCTGCTTTGGGGAGTAAAACCATTTCGTACCACATAAAACCCACGGAAAGGGGGGTCTATGCTTTTGGCAATTTGAATCTTTACGCTTCTACCGTGTTGGGGCTCGTTCAGAAACGCTACATCATTCCGGCCGAGAAAACCATTTCGGTGTACCCCTCGTACATGCAGGTAAAAAAATACGCGTTTATGGCCATCTCCAATACACTTACCAATGCGGGCATAAAAAAGATACGCAAAAGGGGGCATACCTATGAGTTTGACCAAATTAAAGAGTATTTGAGGGGAGACGATTTTCGTTCGGTAAACTGGAAAGCCACCGCTAAAAAAAATGCCCTGATGGTGAATCAGTACCAGGATGAGAAATCGCAGAACCTGGTGGCCATTATTAACAAGGGACGGGTGATGAAAATGCCGTTTGAAGAGATGACCCTGCTCGACCACGCCATCAACTCGGCACTGGTAATGTTAAACACGGCCTGCAAAAAAGACGATCATGCCGGTTTAATGACCTTCCATAAAGACATAGAAACGGTGTTGCCCCCCAGTGCAAACCGGCGACAAATGACCCATGTGCTCGAGGCCTTGTTTCACCAGGAAACCGACTTTTCAGAAGCGAATTACGAAAAACTGTTTACGCAGGTTCGGCATTCCATAAAACGCAGAAGCCTCGTATTTCTCTACACCAATTTTGAGAGCATGCACAGCTTGCAACGCGCGCTTCCTTACCTGAAAGGCATTGCCAAATACCACCGCTTAATTGTCATTTTCTTTCAAAATACCGAACTCAACCAGCTGAGCTTTTCCAGTTCGGAATCGTTGGAGGACATTTACATTAAAACCATTGCCACCAAATTTCAAATTGAAAAGGAGCTGATTGTAAAGGAACTGCTGAAACAAGGCATCGATTCGGTATTAACATCACCGGAACAGCTCACCGTTAGTTCCATCAACAAGTACCTCGAAATTAAATCGGCCATGTTGCTGTAAATCATCCCTGTTCCCTCCTTCGAGGGGTGGGATTTGTTCATTTCACCGGGTTATTTCCCCCTTTTATATTGGTCTGCAATGTGCTGCTGAACGGGTTCCACAGCCTCCATTGTGAGATTACCCCTCGGCAGCGTTAATAAGGCCACCTCACCTTCATTTGTTCCGGTAACTTTTGGGTCGGAAAAAAATACCACCCTTTGGGAAATAACTACCAGCCCTCCCCAACAAAACTGCGCAAGTTTGCAGATGGTGTTTGCACACCTAACGTAAATTTAAACTGCAATTCCCATGCTTCAGAAAATCCCATTCGCCCTGTTAATCGTTTGCTCTTTATTGTTTAACGCTGTCACCGCCCATGCAGCAACAGACCCCGTTGAGGTGACTGACGGTACAGCTCATGTACTGGTGGAACATGTGAAAGAATGGCACGACTGTGAAGCAAAAGGAAGTCAGTTAATTGATGTGGCGCATAACGGCAGCTACATTTTGTTTGATGTAAAAGCAACAAATACGGGTTATTATACATTTACATCGGCCATTGCCACCAGCTTAAATGACATCGGCTGTAGCTTAGGATATCTAGATGGTTCGGGAAACTATATAGAATCGTCCAGGTTAGATA
>JAUIMD010000625.1 GCA_030433225.1 Bacteroidia bacterium | reverse complement strand
CAAGGGGAATCCACCATATACAACATTCAATTGCGCGACCCGGGTGGGAATGTAATGCGGGGATACGAGCCGGATGTACCCATGGAAGAGCGCCCCTTTACCGAGGCGGTGCAGGCAGCCTTTGATGCCGATAATTCGGAGAAAGCCATCGTATTTGGTGAAATTATGAAGCCCTACTTCGATTACCGCGGGGTGAAGGTGGTGGGCGCATGGATGTGGCTCCCCGACTATCACCTGGGTATTGTGTCGGAGATTGATGCGCACGAAGCTTTTAAAAATCTGCGTTATTTTCATGTGGTTTTTGGCGGTCTGTTTTTCATCATTGTCATCCTTTCCATCCTGTTGTATAACTCCAATGTACGCATAGCCATTATTGGTAAAAAAGCCGAACATTTTAAAAAAATAGGACAATACCGCCTCCTGAATAAGTTGGGCGAGGGCGGTTTTGGTGAGGTGTACAAAGCAGAGCACATGTTTTTAAAAACACCGGTAGCCATTAAAATCCTGAAAAAGGAATTTGTGGGAACAGATATGCTCAACCGCTTTGAAAAGGAGGTGAAAACCACCTCGGCACTGCAGCATCCCAATACCGTGCGTGTGTTTGATTACGGTACCTCTGACCATGGGCAGTTTTACTACGTTATGGAATTTTTGAACGGAGTAGCCCTGGATAAAGTGGTGCAAATGGGAGAAATTCCCGTAGCCCGTGGGGTGCATATTTTACTCAATGTATGCTATTCGTTGCAGGAAGCCCATAAAAAAGGATTGATTCACCGCGATGTAAAACCGGCCAACATTATGGTGTGCAACCAGGGGGGAGCGCTTGACAGTGTTAAACTGCTGGACTTTGGCCTGGTAAAAAATGTAGATACCTCCATTTCGCAACAAACCCAGGTAAACCGCATTGGCGGCACGCCTATGTTTATGGCCCCCGAACGCCTGCGAGATCCGTTTAATACCGACCAAAAAGTGGACATCTATTCCATGGGTGCCGTTGGTTTGTACATGTTTTCGGGGCGTTATGTGGTGGAACTTATTTCCCAGCAAATGTTGGGTGGAGAAACAACCCTCTCAGGCGATATCGGGCAATTGCTGTACAACCGTACGGATATCCCGGCACGTTTAATGGATTTGCTGGTGCAGTGTATCCAATTTGAAACCGCCAAAAGGCCTGCCAACATGCAACAGTTAATTGAGGTGTTGGAAGACCTTACATTTGAGTATCCCTGGGGAAATAAAGAAGCGCTGGACTGGTGGCAGCAGTATGATGTTTATACGCTTAGTGCCGACTAACCCATACTATGGCCACATCATCGTATGCTTCACAGGCATATTTTTGGGTACACTGCTCAAAACGTTCGGCAAGGGTGCCCTCTTTTTGTTGGGTTAACTCCTGTATCAGGTGTTGGGTGGAGATGGTATTCTTGTTGCGGTTTTTTATCTTTTCAATGCCATCGGTGGATATAAAAAAGCGTTGCACTTTTGAAAAACTGTAGGTTTGAGTATGTTGGTCGCGCCATGCTTCGTACGAAAGTTGGTGCAGGTGGTAGCCCATAAAGTCGGGTACATTTTGTTGATCGATCCGGGTTACTTCCCCATCCACTCCAAAAACGCCATCGCCACTTACATTCATCCACAGGGATTGCTCCTTTTCATGGTAAATAGCCAGCATCAGGGTAGAGAGTACTTCAATGGTTTGCAGAAACAATTGCCGGCAAACTTCCACAGTCTCGGTATATACCATGCCCAGAAAAATGTTACCAAACTCTTCTGCCGAAAAACTGCA
>JAUIMD010000624.1 GCA_030433225.1 Bacteroidia bacterium | reverse complement strand
CGTTAAACCGGGATCTTACCGGGGTTTTAAAACCGAACACCACGTACCGCATGAAAGCAATGACGTACAAAGCCAGCAACACCGGAGAAAATATGGGAAAGGTGACGTATACCTTAACCTTTGATAGCCTGTCGCACCCCGAGCCGTATCGACTGATTAAAGAAGCCATGGACAGTGCCTGCAGCTACTTTAGCAAATACACCCCGTTTATTGAAAACGTGCGGGTTGTGTACAGTGCAGGAATTCCGACCGCACAAGCCAGTTACCATGGCGAAATGGGTTTTGGGGCCAACACGCGCTACATGTGGGTAGGAACCGTAATTCATGAGTTGGCACATTACTTTGGTTCCGGCACTACCGATACCTGGCGCTCTAAATTTGTAGATGGTGTTTGGACAGGCGCCTCCGCAAGTGCCTTAATTAAATCGCTAAATGGAGGTGAAATACGTGGCGACAGTCAGCATTACTGGCCCTATGGAATAAACCAACGCGAGGAAATTACCAACCTTGGATCACAACAGGCTCAGGAAAAAGCGCTGATTGATGCGGTAAAAATTATAAAAGCCATGTTGGTGGATGATTGTAAGCTGCCTACCAACAACACCCCCGTTGGCCTTGGCGTTTATGGCTGGGATACGCGCTACGATGACCTATACGAAGAAGTAAGCTCACCTAATTCGTGGCAAGACCTCGATTTTACGTTTACCACCGGAACGCTCGGCTCCACATGTGGGGTTTATTTTAACCGTGGAACCGGTTACATTGACAATTGGGAGTTGTATGAACTATCGGGTGATGCGCGCCTGAGTGATTTGAAAATAAACGGCAACTCCATTGAAGGTTTTTCACCGGATGTTTTCAACTACGAGATACAGGTAGATTCCAAAGATCCTATAAGCCTGGAGGCCATCCCGAACAACGCCAATTCCACCCTAACCATACCGAATTTAACCAGTATTCCGGGGAAACGAATTGTACGGGTATTGGCCGAAGATGGACAAACCCTAAAAACCTACACCCTGGATGTAGTGCTAAAAACCGGGGCAAGTACCCCAAGGGTTAGCCCTTTACAGGTAAGTCCCAGCATTACTTCGGGCAGTATCAGTATTAGTGGAATTACAAACGAGACGGATATTCGGGTATATTCGTTAGGTGGAGAACTTGTCTGGCATAAAACCACGACCGGCACTACCCTTGAAATTGAGTTGGAAAATGTGGGAGTTTACCTCATTCAAGCGATTTCAAACAGCTCCATACAAACGTTTAAAGTGATTAAAAAGCCCTAGTGGCTCAGGAAAACAACGGTACGCATTTAAGGGATACGCACCTTTATGGTTTGCCCTTTTGCAGTAACCAAATAAATGCCGGTACGCAATGTGGAAACATTGAGGTACCGGCTTTTTTTTGCCGTCAAAAGTACCTGTCCGTTTAAGTCATATACCTGTACAGCCTCCAGGGTTTGGGTAAAGTAAAGCACCCCTCCGCTTAAATCCGAAATGAAAGAAGCATATTTTTCCTGTTGTATGGGAGTTAGCGCCATTGAAATTTCCTGCCCTATTTGAATCCGAAATTCGAACAAGGCCTGCACAGCAACACCATTTTCAGGTGTGTACACCAGTGCCTGTTTAATGGTAAATGCATCCCCCAGCTTACACAAGCCGGGGTATTGTCCCACCTGAAAGCTCAGGCTTTGGGTATTGAACTCCGAAAAAATATAACTCTGATTGCCCCAGTTGGTGGTACCGCCAGCACGGTTAAACCAATGACCGGGTGCATTGGCCGTGGAGGTGTA
>JAUIMD010000047.1 GCA_030433225.1 Bacteroidia bacterium | reverse complement strand
ACTGGCCAATGAAACACCGCAGGCGTTTTCGCTTCTTGTTTCAGGGGTATCCGATTTTACGGCACCTCCTTCTATCGCTTATTTTTCGCCCGACAGCGGACCGGCAGGGGAGACCATCACCATTACAGGCAGTGGTTTTTTGAACGTAAGTTCGGTAAAGTTTGGTGGGGTGGAAGCACGGCATTTTTTTGTGGAGTCGGATTCAAAAATACTGGCCGATGTAGGAAGTTCAGGAGCCACGGGCAATGTTGAAGTAAGTACTGCCAATGGAACGGCTTTGCTAGCCGGGTTTCAGTATCAACCAAACACCTTTGCGATGACGGATGTTATTGTGGACGGTTCAGCCAACGATCCGGATATGATAAATACGTCCACCTTTGTAAACTGGTTTCCGGTGGATGGTGCTGTGGAGTATGAAGTGTATGCCCATGGTAAAAAAGTGGGCACCTTTTTGTCGGGAGGAAATTTTTGGGCAGAAGTAAGCAACATCTATTTTGATGTGAACGATGATTTGCAATACGCCCTTAAAGTACGGGCTCGTTTGGAGGATGGATCGTACACCAATTATGGCTATCCGGCATACAGTTTACCGGTTTATAAAGAGACACCCCAGGATGGATATATGCAAATTTACCTGACCGGGAACCGGGTGAATTTTGTGAAGCAAGGCGGCGAAAAGGCAGAAATTACCATTTACTCCCTTGACGGGAAAGCAATTGTGCGCGACGGTTTTGTCGGGGAGTATTATCAGCAACACTATGGTTTAGCTGCGGGAGTGTATCTGGTTACCATGCAATGCGGCGACAACCGCTTCACCCAAAAAGTAGTGCTTTTGGGCCGGAATTAGCGAATTTGAGTTAAGCCCAGTTCTTTCCCTTTTACCAGCATAAACGCATAGGCCTCATCAAAATTATTGGGAATATCACCATCCAAAATGGCCTCCTTAATGGCCGACTTTATTTCACCTACCGGTTTGCTGGGGGTGAGTCCGAAGGTTTTCATAATCAGTTCACCAGAAACAGGGGGTTGAAAGTTGCGTACATGATCTTTCTCTTCAATCTCAATCAGCTTTTGCCGCACCAGTTTAAAATTGTTGATGTAACGACGTACTTTTTGCTCATTTTTTGACGTAATGTCTGCTTCGCACAAATCCATCAAATCATCAATGTCGTCTCCGGCTTCAAAAAGCAGGCGACGTACCGCCGAGTCGGTTACAATGTCCTGAGCCAGCACAATGGGACGCATGTGCAGGTTTACCATTTTTTGTACGTAGGTGAGCTTGTCGTTCAATGGCAGTTTCAGGCGTCGAAAGATTTTAGGCAGCATTTTGGCACCTACAAAGTTATGGTTGTGAAAGGTCCAGCCATGGTTTTTCTCAAAGCGTTTGGTGCGGGGTTTTCCTATGTCATGAAACAGGGCACTCCACCTTAAGTACAGGTCATCGCTTACGGTGCAAAGGTTGTCCAGTACCTGCAAGGTGTGGTAAAAATTGTCTTTATGGCCTATTCCATCTTGTGTTTCTGCGCCACGCAGTTCTTCCAGTTCCGGTAAAATATACGACAGCAAACCGGCTTTGCTCAATAGTTTAAATCCAACCGATGGTTTGGTAGAGGCCATAATCTTGTTCAACTCATCCGTAATGCGTTCCGCCGAAATAATGGTAATCCTATCGCGGTAATCGTACAAAGCCTGTCGGGTTTGCTCTTCTATGGTAAAATTCAGTTGGGTGGCAAACCGTATGGCCCGCATCATGCGAAGCGGATCGTCAGAAAAAGTGGTGCCTGGCTCAAGGGGTGTTTTTATGATCTTGTTTTCCAGGTCCTCTAATCCCCCAAAAGGATCCAGGAAAGCCCCATAATTGTTGGCATTTAAGCTAATGGCCAGGGTGTTTATGGTAAAATCCCGGCGGTTTTGGTCGTCTTGCAAAGTGCCGCTTTCCACAATGGGTTTCCGGGAGTTGGCCCGGTACGACTCTTTACGCGCACCAACAAATTCAATTTCCAGCCCCTTGTATTTGATTTGGGCCGTTCCAAAATTTTTAAATACCGAAAAGCTGACATTATGGCCGATGTGGGCTTTTACCTTTTTGGCAAAGCCAATTCCGTCTCCTACCACCAATACATCAATGTCTTTCGAAGTCCGGTTTATTAGCTGGTCGCGAACAAAGCCGCCAATCACGTAAACCTCTTCGTTAGCGGGTTTGGCTACATCCGAGATGATTTTAAATATATTGTTGTTAAGAAACTCTACCATTTGCTAAATTAATAAACTATCTATGTAAGGAATTGTTCTGAGCGTACGTCAAAGCATTTACCGGGGCAAAAATAACCATAAAAAATGCTTCGCAAAGGATTACGTAACTTTGGCACATATATTGATATGTATATATGAAAATAATAATATAAATTTGACATCATGATTGAACACTTAACGAAAGAAACGTTCCAGGAAAAAGTTTTTAACTGGGAAGCCAACAAGGAATGGAAATTTGAGGGTAAATTGCCGGCGGTTATTGATTTTTATGCCGATTGGTGTGGCCCCTGTAAAATGGTGGCTCCTATTTTGGAAGAATTGGCCAAAGAATATGATGGAAAAGTAGACATTTACAAAGTGGATACGGAAGACCAGCAAGAGCTTGCCGGTGTTTTTGGCATTCAAAGTATTCCTTCCATTTTATTTGTGCCTGCCGATGGTCAGCCACAAATGGCGCAGGGTGCTTTACCGAAAGAAACCTTTAAAAAGGCATTTGCGGACGTTTTTAAGGTAGAAGCCCCGGCATAATACATCACAAGAAACCCGGGTTTTCCGGTGTTTTAAATAAAATAGGATGAAGACGTTAAAAGTAGTATCGCTTGTTTTGCTTGCGCTGGTTATGGTAAACTGTAATGCGCAAACCAAAACCGAAGCGAAAAAAACAACTGAGCAAAAAGGCACCTCCATTATTCATTTGGATGCCAGTACCTTTAAAAGCACCGTTTTTGATTATGAAAACAATAAGGAGTGGAAATACCTGGGTACCAAACCTGCCATTCTGGATTTTTATGCCGATTGGTGCGGGCCGTGTAAAATGTTAGCTCCGCATTTAGAAGAAATACAAAAAGAATACGGCGGAAACCTGCAAGTGTATAAAATTAATACCGACGAACAGCGTGAACTGGCCCAGGCCTTTGGCATACAAAGCCTGCCTACCATTGTATTTATTCCGGTAACGGAGCAACCCACCGCCTTAATGGGTTACCGCGGAAAATCGGATTTAGAGGATGTAATTGCTGAAGTTTTGAAGGTGAAAAAGCCTGAGTAGCGGGAAGCAATAGGGTATAAAAAAGCCGGTTAGTACGAAATGCTAACCGGCTTTTTTGCAAATGCCGTTATATTCCAAGAACTGACTTCAGGCGTTTGGTGCCTGATTTGCTGGTTTTAATCTCCGTATTGTCTTGCAAACGCACAATGAGCGTTTCTTTTCCATATCGCTCCATGCGCTGTATAAAAAGGGTGTTGATGATGTAAGACCGGTGAATGCGTACAAATTGATCGGCAGGCAGGTGTTCCTCAAAATACTGCATGGTGGCCTTTTTCAAAAATCGTCCTTTGGTTGTATATATCATCACGTAGTCATCTTCGGCTTTTATGTAGCGAATATCCTTCACTGGGAAAATTTCAATTTTTGTGCCGTTTTTCACTACCACGCGGTCCAGAATTTCACGGTTATCGTTCACCTCCTTAATTAGGTTGGGAATGGCTTCGGTGGGCTCTTCCTGCTTTTCTTCCAGCCGTTTTTTTATTTTGGAAACCGCATCAGAGAAACGCTCAAACGAGTAGGGTTTCAGCAAATAATCAATCGCATTTTTGTCGAAGGCCTTAATGGCAAACTGATCGAAGGCCGTTACAAACACCACTTCTGGTGGAGATTCCAAAAGCTCAAGCAGCTCAAATCCATCGAGTTTTGGCATTTGAATGTCCAGAAAAATCAGGTCGGGGCTTAGGTCTTTAATGGCCTTAAAGCCTTCGAAACCATTGGTACATTCTGCCAGAATATGAAAGCCGCCAATTTGTTCCAGGTATTTTTTAAGGATGTTTCTGGCGGGTGCTTCGTCGTCAATGAGGATACAGTTTATCATGATTAGAGGGTTTTTGTAGGAATGGATACCACAGCTTTGTAATAGTTGGCCGATTTATCTACCCGTAAGGTAGCACTTTTGCCATAGACAAGACGCAAACGGTCCGAAACGATGTTTAATCCAACCCCTTCTCCCTTACGGGGGATGGCTTCAGGGTCGAAAAAATTACCAATTTCTATGTGGAGCATTTCACCTTGCAGGTGCGAAATGGTACGTATGGCAATGGGTTCTGTACTTTCGTACACCCCATGTTTAACGGCATTTTCGTACAAGGGTTGAAGCAGCATTACAGGCACCTTGCATTCCAGGCAGCTTTCTTCCAGGTTCCATTCCTGCAATAATTTATCGCCAAAACGGTAGTGCTCCAGTTCAAGGTAACGTTTGCAATTTTCGAGTTCACTCTTCAGGGATACCATTTCTTTGGCACCTTTCTTCAACGAAAAACGTAAATAGTCGGATAGTTTCACCAGCATTTCGCCCGCTGCCCCGGGATCAACGGCTGTTAGATAGTTGGCCGAATTAAGGCTGTTAAACAAGAAGTGCGGATTAATTTGCGACTTGAGTGCGCGCAATTCACTTTCCTTGGCCAGCCTGCTCATCCGCTCTTCACCCATGGCCTTTTTTTGCTTTTCCTCGATGGTAAGCATCAAATAAAAAAACAGCATAAGCAGGGTGTAATAAATTAGCCCTGCAGCAAAATGTTCGGGCAGCGATTCTGTTTTCACCAAACGAATAGAATCGTAGCATACCAGGCTAATAATCAGTTGGCTTAAAACCGTCCAAATAGATATGATGATGGTGGCTGCCACCAGGTGCGAAACAAAAAACGACCAGTGGTTTGATTTTTCAAGGCGATTGAAATAAATGACCCACCACACACTTATGCCCAAAATGGCAAACAGTAGCGAGTAAATAAACGATTGCTTGAGGGCGCACCCGGCGTCTCCGGTTTTATTGAGCAGAAAAAAATAGTGCACGGCCACCGTTGGCAGCCATGCTACAAAATAAAGAAAGATGTTTTTGCTGGTGGATAGAATGGGATGCTTCATTGCGATGGGGGCAATTAATAGGCTTTTATTTCACCTCCTCCAAGTATGGCAATTCCTTTTAATACCAGTACTTTGTCGTTATTGTCTTCGCTGCCCAGGTAATTTTTCCGGTTGTCAGAAAAAGCCCCGAGTACCCCTGTCACCTCCATGCGTACATTCCAGTGGGCGGGTACAATAATGGTGGTTCCACCAAAAATATTGGTAATGTCAATTACGTTTTGTCCGGGAGCCAGTTCCGCTTTGGTAAGGTCAACATCGCTTCCGCCAAAAATGGCCGTGGACCTTCCTCCGGTAAATTGCTGACTGGTAATGCGTACTTCGCTGTGTCCGAATATTGCAACACTGTCCAAAATGTCGGTGGAACTGAGGTTTTTGCCGTGTAGCTTTTTCATGCTGTTTATTTTTAGCAACACGCTTACCCCGGAAATGATGAGGATGGATGGGAATAATATCTGCCAGAAGTTAATGTGCCAGTGGTACCAGTCGTACAGCAACCAAAAACCACCAACGCAGGCCATAATTAAGTAGCCTACATTTCCATCTTTATTGCTGAAGTAGCCTACCAAACCTACTACCAGCAAAATCATTTGCCAGCTAAACATTACTTCGAGCCAGGGGCCGTAAATAACGCCCAGGTTACGAAGCAGCCACAAAACACCAAAAACAATGGCGGTAATGGCAAACACTAATTTACGGTTAGCCGCTCTTTTAATGTGCGTATCTGTATCTTCAATGGTTGACATAATTGATAAATTTTAATTACACGAACAAAGAAAAGGCATATTCTGCCTTCCTCCTATCTATTTTCGGGAAACAGCGGTTTGCCATCGGTAAACGGAGAAACGGCAATTGCCACACACTTTTTGTTGCGGTAAAATACGTAAAAAATTGAAGGGATAAAGTGGAGGCCTGCCGGTAGAAACGTCAGGCACGGTTAATCACCAAACTGCAACTTGTTAAACATTACGGCCAGGTGCGCATACAGCGAAGTGTTTTGCACTATGGCTGGCGATGGAATTTTAATTTTTACCGGGGTAAAATTCCAGATGGCCTTTAGGCCACCTTCAACAGCAAATTCAGCAACTTCCTGCGCTTTGTGTACGGGTACGGTCAAAATACCAATCTTTACTTTTGAGGTTTCCATCATTTTCGGAAACTCGTCTACATGTAAAATAGGCACCCCGTTTATTTCTTTGCCAATTACTTTGGGGTCAGGGTCAAATGCGGCTTTAATGTATAGCCCAAATTGGCTCAGACCTAAATCGTGAAGCAAAGCGGCACCAAGGTTTCCGGCACCAAAAAGGTATGCGTGGTGCTGGTGACTGAAACCTAAAAAGTTTTCCAGCACATCAATAAGGGGTTTTACCTCATAACCCACCCGGGTTTTTCCTGATATGGCTACATAGCTCAAATCTTTAGCCACCTGCGAAGGATCCACGCCAATGTCTTTTGCCAATTGGGTAGACGAGATAAACTCCTGCCCAATGTCAGCTACCAGTTTAATGTGCGCCAGGTAAAACGGAAGCCTGCGAATGGTAGGTTCCGGTATTTTGCCATATGGTTGATTTGCTGACATGGGTGAAATTTCAATTGCGACAAAAGTAGCATAAATATGCTATAAAGAAAAAATTCTCTAATGCGATTGCGATGGCAAAAAACTACGTTTCCCGGGGGATAGGATTAAACTTTCATTTTGTGAAAATTGTTTTAGAAAGGAGCTATGGTATAATCCCCTTTTTAAAGGCAGTTTAAGCGGAGATTCCTGCTACATGGCAACGGCTTTGGCTCTTTTTTTAGAATGAGTAAAAACTGTTTGGAATGCACCCTTTGTGGGTCCCCAAACACATTAAGTTTCGTTAATTTGTACCCTAAAATATCAGAAGAATGCAATTTTTAAAAGAAGATTCTGCATTGGTGGTTATCGATATGCAGGAACGTCTGGTTCCCCACATGAAGAACCAGGAACAATTAATTGAGAATACGGCTAAACTCATTAAAGGTGCCCATATTTTGGGCGTACCGGTAGTTTTTTCGCAGCAGTATACCAAAGGCCTTGGTCGAACCATAAAAGACATTAGCGATTTACAACCGCAGTTTTCATACATTGAAAAAACAACGTTCAGTTGCATGAAAACAGAGGAGTTTAAAAACGAGCTGGGGCGCCTGGGACGGAAAAATATTATTTTGTGTGGAATAGAAGCCCACGTGTGTGTATTGCAAACCGCTATGGATATGGTGGAGAATCTTTACCACACGGTGGTGGTGAAAGATTGTGTTTCGTCCAGAAAAGAACTGGATATGGAAACCGGCATTACCCGAATGGCACAGGAAGGAATTTTTGCAACTACCTATGAATCGATTCTAATGGAGATGTTGTCCAACGCATCCAACGAGCATTTTAAGGCTATTTCAGCCCTGATTAAGTAAGGGCAGGGATACCACAAAAGATAAAACCCGTTTCAACGGGTTTTTTTATACACTTCAGGGGTGTGTTAATAAATGTTAATATTAACCAAATGTAAAATAAATATTAAATAATATTGTACATTTACACTGTAAACAAACGATAGCGATCGAGTTTGAATTTTAATTTACGCTTTGTAAATAATTAGTAAACTATCATCTGCCTGTTTTGTGTGAAAACAGATGGTATTCAATCGCAGTCCGCTAATAGCGATTAGGGGCAAGGTTAAGTATAAATTTCAATTGATTAAACAAATCATAGGTTTAAAATTGATTGTATATCATGAATAAAACTCCTTACTGGTATTGCAGTTTCATCAATACCAAAATCGACTAACGGTATACTTTGCCTTAGCAAAGTCTATCCCTTGTTTTGTGTGAGAAAACTCACGGGCGTTCTGCCTGTGAGTTTTTGTTTTTATATCCGTTACTTCTAATCCATTACTTCGCTACTCGCATTTCTTCACGTTAAACACAAACCTTCGTTGTACACTGCCTATGTTCTTACTGGGTTGGCTGTTTTTCCGTTTTTATCTTCTTTACATCGCAACAGGCTACTTTACTTATTCAGTATGCCGCAAGGCATCGATGGTGCAAAAACGGGCATTGTTATGCGGTAAATCTCCTAACCGAAAAATTTTAGAACTGAAATACAAGGGCATATTGCGGTTGAAATCCAAGGTTATTCTGTTATTTTTGGTGGAAACAGCTACCCATGAAAACAATAGATATGAATGCCGATGTGGGTGAGGGGGGAGGCACACAACCATCCACCACCGAAAAGGAACTGATGCGCTACCTTAGTTCGGTTAATGTGGCGTGCGGTTTTCATGCCGGAAGCCCCCGCATGATGTGGGAAACCGTGGCAGAGGCCCTGGCAAATAAGGTTTGTATTGGTGCGCATCCGGGGTATCCTGACCGGGAAAATTTTGGCCGGGTGAGTATGCCGGTTTCCGGTGAAGAGCTATGTGCGTTACTTGCCTACCAGGTTGGAGCGCTGAAAAGCATGGTAGAAGCACAGGGGCAAAAGCTTAGTCATGTTAAACCTCATGGGGCCCTGTATAACGATTTGGCCGTGGATTACAGCAAGGCAGCCCTGGTTGCCAACACCCTAAAAAACATAGATGGGAATTTGATTTTTGTTGGATTGGCAAATTCGCACATGATTGCCGCCGCAAAGGATGCCGGCTTAAAAACCAGGGAAGAGGTTTTTGCCGATCGAGCCTACACGGATTCCGGGCTGCTTGTTCCGCGATCGATACCGGGAGCTGTTTTGCAGAAGGCCGAGCATGGCATTGCGAATGTTTTGGAGATGGTGGAAAAAGGCGAGCTTACTTCCATCGATGGTAAAAAGATTAAGGTTAATGCAGAAACGGTTTGTGTACATGGAGATCATGAAAATGCCCTTGCTTTCGCGCAACTTTTGCATGATTCATTGACAAAAAAGGGAATTCGGATATGCGCCGGGACATAAAGAAAGTGAAATTTAAACCCTTAGGGGATTCCGGTATTCTGGTGGTTTTTGGGGATAAAATTTCCCCGGATATCAATGAGCGGGTGCGCAATTTTGCAGCGCAACTTTCGGCGGTCCTTCCTTATGGAGTGTTAGAAATAATTCCTGCCTATGCCGATGTATTGGTGCTTTATAACCCGTTAATGGTAACGTTTAATGAGCTGCTGAAGGAGCTGAAAGTTCGGGCAGACAAGGACGGTGCTTTAGGGTCATCCACCCCCAAAACTCATACAATTCCGGTTTGTTACGAACCGGAGTATGCCCTGGATATGCAGACAGTTTGCGAGCACAACAACTTGTCCAGAGAGCGGGTAATTGAGATGCATACCGCATCGGCATACCGCATTTACATGATGGGATTTACTCCGGGTTTTTGTTATTTAGGCGGTATGGATACGCGCATTGCAACTCCACGTAAAGCCACTCCCAGACTTAAAATACCGGCTGGGGCAGTGGGGAT
>JAUIMD010000623.1 GCA_030433225.1 Bacteroidia bacterium | reverse complement strand
CCTCCATTCGCCAAGGAGAAGAAGTTACCCTTCGCAAATTATAATTTAACAGCATGACGAAACTAACTCACATAAACGACGCCGGAAAAGCCAACATGGTGGACGTGGGCGACAAACCCGTACAAAAACGTGTCGCGACAGCATCGGGGCACATTGTACTACAGCCCGCAACGCTGGAACTAATTCAACAAAACAACCTCAAAAAAGGGGATGTACTGGCCACAGCACGAATTGCCGGTATTCAGGCAGCCAAACAAACCGCCCTGTTAATTCCACTCTGCCACACCTTACTGCTAACCAAAGTAGAAGTGGAATTTGAATTGCTGGCAAACGGGATTGAGGCCAAATGCACCGTAAAATGCAACGGTAAAACCGGGGTGGAAATGGAAGCCTTAACGGCGGTTAGTACTGCACTGTTAACTATTTACGACATGTGCAAGGCGGTAGATAAAACCATGGTTATTTCGAATGTTCAACTCCTTGAAAAAACAAAAGAATAAATGAGCACCCCTCCTACCGAATTAAGCGCCTTGATTGTAGTACTCAGCGACCGGGCCTATAAAAAAATCTACAAAGATGAGAGTGGCCCATTGCTGGAAAAGCTGCTAAAAAATTATTTGTCAGAAAAAAGAGTAGCACTGCAAACCACCCTTACTGTGTTGCCGGATGACGAAGCACTTTTGAAAGCAACCCTGGAAAAAAACAGGAATAAAGTGGATCTTATTTTCACCTCCGGGGGAACGGGCTTAGGACCGCGTGACATTACCCCTGAAGTGGTTCGTCCGCTTATGGACAAAGAAATTCCGGGAATTATGGAGATGATTCGCGTAAAATACGGCATGCAATTTCCCAATGCCCTGCTTAGTCGCGGGGTGGCAGGTGTGGCCGGCAAAAGCCTGGTATATACCCTTCCCGGAAATCCACGTGCTGTGAACGATTACATGAAAGAAATAATGCCTACCCTGCTGCATTCCATTAAAATGCTGCACGGCGAGGGCCACTAAAGGGATGAATTCCACCCATAGAAGGAAAAATCAAAACGGATGTTTATAGTTAGGACAAAAAAAAACTAACTTCGCTCCGTGTGTTTTCAACGGAAAAGCACGCCTAAACTTAACGACCATAACGGAAGAACAATATCAAACTAAATAAATCGCATTAAAAATGACTGACAAACTACTGTTAGAAGAAGTTACACGAAAAGCACAGAGTTGGCTTGACGGCAATTACGATGCTGACACTAAGGCCGAAGTTAAAGCAATGTTGGAAGCGGAGGATAAAACCAAGCTGATTGATACCTTTTACAAAGACCTGGAGTTTGGAACCGGTGGATTGCGTGGCAAAATGGGTGCCGGATCGAACCGCATGAATGTGTACACTTCGGGAGCTGCTACCCAGGGATTATCCAATTACCTGTTAAAAGAGTTTGCTTCGCTTGACCAGATAAGTGTGGTAATTGGGCACGATTGCCGCAACAACAGCCGCCTGTTTGCAGAAAAATCAGCCGATATTTTTTCGGCCAATGGCATAAAAGTGTACTTGTTTGAAGCCTTGCGCCCTACTCCGGAAATTTCGTACGCCATTCGTGAACTGGGTTGCCAAAGCGGAATTATCATTACTGCCTCGCACAACCCAAAAGAATACAACGGTTACAAAGCATATTGGGACGATGGATCGCAGATTATTGCTCCACACGACAAAAACATTATTGCCGAGGTAAATAAAATCAGCTCCATTGATGCCATTAAATTTGATGGCAACCCCGACCTGATAGAATTGTTAGGGGAAGAGATGGATGA
>JAUIMD010000046.1 GCA_030433225.1 Bacteroidia bacterium | reverse complement strand
TACCTTTTGTGGCCGATTCGCCGCACACGCACAATGTTAATATCCCGAGGCAGCATTGGCTACCAGAAAAAACATAATAATCAGCAGGAAGGAATTGATGAGTATAAACGCGTTACGCAGTCCGTGCTTAAGGGATTGTTTAAACAACATGCGGTAAAACGTGGCAATAAACACGATGTTTAATACTATAAAAATGCTTACTACTACCATACTCATATGGATGTGAAATAAAGGAAAGAACATCAGAAATACCGAGGAAATTAACACCCAGCCAAACACCAGCGATTTAATCTGACTCTCGGTATATTTGGAAGAAATACTGCTAAAACCAGCCTGTTCGTACTGTTTGCCGTATTTGATGATGAGCAACCAAAAATGGGGTACCTGCCACAAAAAAATGAAGGATGCCAAAAATACAATCGGCGGATCAAATAGATTTCCACCCATGGAAGTCCACCCAATCATCGGTGGTAACGACCCCACTAAACCACCGGGAAATACCGCTAAAGTGGTTACCCGTTTTAGTTTGGTATACATCAAGTTGTAAAATACCACATTGAGTAAGCCCAATACCATAGGGATCCACCCGTTTAGCAGGAGCACTGCCGCACCGGCCACTATCAGAAATACAGAGGTTTGAAGTGCACCGGAAGCACTTATTAATCCGGCCGGAATTGGACGTTTACAGGTACGTTCCATCATGGCGTCAAAGCGATGTTCCTGCCACTGGTTTAAGGCTGAAGCGCCCCCCGACAACAAAAACACCCCGAGGGCAACACACAGCAGGGTAAGCGGCTGCTGCATGCCATACATCCAGCTGCCCGCAAGTGCCGACATGGCCACCATAAGTGACAGGCGGTGCTTCATGAGCACTAAAAAAGTGTTTAACGTAATTTTTGAGCTTGCCATACCGGTAAACTTCGCTTATTTGATGGATGAATTGTTTTGCCCGCCCAATAGATTGGAAAAAGGCCAGGCAGTTGTTAGTTTACCGTACGCAGGTAATCCACAATTTTATCAATGTCTTCATCACTGATAACCCCGGAATACGATTGCATCAACCCTTTATTAAAGCCTTTAACAACCTGAGCATTCGGATCGGTAATGGAAGTTTTCAAATAAGTGTCGTCCACTTCAATTTCCACTTCTTTTCCATCTTCTATTACTATTTTCTTTGAACCGTACAAGCCTTTAAATGAAGGGCCCACCAGTTTGCTTCCATCCAATGAGTGGCAACCTAAACAGCTGTTTGCTTTGGCAATTGCCTCCCCTTCAGGACTGGGTTTGTCTTTTACCGACTCTACACTGGCCAGCCACTGGGTGTATTCTGCATCTTCCACTACGCGGGCCGTAGCCAACATGCCCGAGTGCAGCAAACCACAATATTCCGCACAAAATATATCAAACGTTCCTTTTTCGGTGGCTTCAAACCACAACCAGTTGTCGTAACCGGGTACCACATCTTCCTTCACCCTAAAGGCCGGAATAAAGAAACTGTGGTTCACGTCCTGTGAAACCAGGTTTAACTTTACCGGTTTATTGATGGGCAATACCAGTTCTTTTGAAATTTTTCCATCGCCGTAATCAAAATCCCACGACCACATATAACTTATCACGGTTACTTCCATGGCATCATCAGGAACGGTACGCATGGTTTTAAAGCCTTTCCAGCCATACCAGAACATTACCAATACGATAATGGTAGGAATGACGGTCCAAATGATTTCTGCCGTGTTGTTGTGGGTAAACTGTTGTGCCGGAATTCCTTTTTTACGGTTGAACTTAACCACCGTCCAAATCATAAAAGCGGTAATCCCGATAATTAATATAAATGATACGCCGAAGATGAAAATAAACGCCTTATCAACGTCTGCAGCTAAATTTGATGCACCACCAAACATAAGTTTCTATTTAATGTGTTATTAATGGAATGCCAGCCTGCAAAGCAATGGCGGCAAACATTTTTAATCTTTATCTAAACCAATAATCGAAGAAAGTAATAATGAGTACAATCGCGAACAGCACAAATACGCCGAGCACCATGTATTTGGTAAACTTTTTTTCGTAGCGCAGGTGCATAAAATTCATGACGACAATGGAGCCTTTTACGGTAGCTACCGAGATGGCCACAAAAAGGGTCAGTGCCTTTAAATCGAACTCGGCAATAAACACCGAGAAAAAGGTTAGAAATAACAAAACTACCAGTATTACACCGTTGGTATAATAGCTTGTTACGTGTTGTTTATCGTGTTCTTCCATATTATTCTTTTATAAGGATTTTACGTTGCGAATGCGCGTTTTATCAGGTTATGAGGTACATTAACGGGAACAGGAAAATCCAGATTAAATCCACCAGGTGCCAATACAAACCGGCATTTTCGAGCAACAAGGTACGCTCGCTGGTAACGGTACCTTTCATAATACCGTATCCTGCAAAAAACAGTACAATTAAACCTATAATTACGTGCAACGCGTGCAAACCGGTCATGATAAAATACAAGCCGTAAAAAAGCAATTCACCTCTTTCCATATTTTCCAGCACGGGTGAACCGGGGTATATTACTAAGTGGAATTTGTGGGTCCACTCAAAATACTTATTCACCATAAATACGAGTGCCAAAATTGTGGTAATGGCCAACAGCCCCAGTGCCAGGGCATTGTTCTTTTTTTGTACGGCGGTAATGGACATGGCTACGGTCATACTACTGATCAGCAGCACCACTGTATTTAAAGTTCCAACAAACGTATCCAGTTCCAGTCCGGCTTCATGAAATTCGGCAGGATGCATATACCGAAACACAGCATACACCAGAAACAACCCTCCAAAGAGGAACAGTTCTGTAAACAGGAATAACCACATTCCCATTGTACCCGATTCCCGGTCAATTACATGTTCTTCGTGATCAGACATATTCTATTGTTTTAGGCTTCAGTTTCTTTTTTAAATAAATAAGGCGGATGCTTAATCTCCGGTACTTTATCGAAGTTTAGCAAGGTTGGAGGCGATTCAATTTGCCATTCGAGGGTTACGCCTTTCCATGGGTTAGCCGATGCATAGGCACCTTTACGTACACCACGTATAAGGTTTGCAATCATAATGATTAAACCCGTGATGAGGATAAACGCCCCAATAGTGGAAATCACATGACCCGTTTGGAATTTTGGCAAATAATCAAAATAACGACGTGGCATTCCCTGCAATCCAATTATGAACAATGGGAAATACAATACATTGAATCCTACAAATAAAAATCCCCAGGCCAGGTTGGCCACTTTTTCGTTGTACATTCTTCCGTA
The DNA here is from genome assembly GCA_030433225.1 of Bacteroidia bacterium. Classification (GTDB taxonomy): domain Bacteria; phylum Bacteroidota; class Bacteroidia; order Bacteroidales; family UBA5342; genus JAUIMD01. The sequence continues at coordinate 6,320 of JAUIMD010000046.1, read as the reverse complement.
CATTTTAGGGAACCAATAGTGCATCGCGGCAAAGAAGGCAAATCCCATTCCACCAAAAATAATGTAGTGGAAGTGCGCTACCACAAAAGTGGTATCATGCACGTGCACGTTCGTTGCCAAAGCACCCAGCGTTAAACCGGTGAATCCACCAATAAGGAATAAAAAGATGAATGAGATGGCGTACAACAGCGGGGTACGCAGTTCGATTGAACCACCGTACATTGTACTGATCCAGTTAAACACCTTGATGGCACTTGGCACCGCTACAATAAATGTGAGGAAACTGAAGAACCAGCGGGAGTAATAACTGATACCTGAGGTATACATGTGGTGTCCCCATACAAAATAACCCACTACGGCAATGGCCAAACTTGAAATGGCGATGGCAGTATACCCAAAAACCGGCTTTTGGCTAAAGGTTGGGAAAATTTCGGAAACTACGCCCATCGCAGGAAGAATCATCACATACACTGCAGGGTGTGAATAAATCCAGAACAGGTGCTGATACAACAAGGGATCGCCACCTAAAGCAGGGTCAAAAAATCCAATATGTAAGGTGCGCTCAGCAATTACCATCAGCAGGGTTATCCCTACAATGGGGGTTGCCAACACCTGAATCCAGGCAGTTGCGTAAAGCGACCAGGGGAACAGGGGCATTTTAAAGAATGTCATTCCCGGTGCACGCATTCTATGAATGGTTACAATAAAGTTCAGTCCTGTTAATATGGACGAGAATCCCAGTACAAAGGCCGCAGTTAATGCAATAACCACATTGCTGTTGGCTTCGGCACTGTAGGGTACGTAAAAGGTCCAGCCGGTATCTGGTGGTCCATCGCCCATAAATTGCGACAATACCCCCAAAATGGCACCAATCACATAAATGTACCACGACAGCAGGTTTAATTTAGGAAACATAACGTCCTTGGCCCCAATCATAATGGGAAGGCAGAAGTTGCCAAAAACCGCGGCAATACCGGGTATTACCACAATAAAAATCATGATTACCCCATGAAGGGTAAAAATTCCATTGTACGTTGCGGCATCCATAATGGTTTCTCCCGGGGCTATTTTCTCGATTCGCATCAGCAAACCCAGTACAGCGGCCACGCAGAAAAAAACCGCGATTCCAAATAAATACATCAACCCGATCCGTTTATGATCGGTTGTTGTTAACCACGCCATGATCCCTTTGTATTTTCCCTGGTGTTCACGGTAACTGACGTGCGTATACTTCTCAGATTGGGTCATATAACCTAATTTTTAACAGTTTTTCTTCGTCTTTTAAATATTAACACACTAAAACCCACTACAATAAAAAATATAATAATGGTACCCGTAATTTGGGTAATATTAAGTACATACGTTTTGCTGCTGGGATTGTATGCAAAGCAATATTCCAGCACTTTGTTTATGGTTGGGCGCTCCAGCCCCTTTTGTGCTTCAATCACCGCCATTTTTACATCAAATGGCAAATATGTGAGTCCGTACAAATACCGGGTAATTTTCCCTTCGGGGCTTACCATTATAATGGCAGAAGGATGGGCAAAATCGAGGCCCTGCGCTTTGTATTTAAACCCAATGGCGTTGGTGATGGCTTCGATGTTTTCCTGTTCTCCGGTTAAGTAAATCCAGGCATCTTCACGGCCATTCGAAATGGTTTGTACAAAATTGGATTTCTTGGCTTTGGCTTTTTCGGGGGTGTCTGTAATGTTAAAGCTAATGGTTACCACCTGGTAGTCTTTCCCGATTTCCATATCCAACAGGCCTACAACATCTGAAATGCCCGACATAAGCGGACTGCACAATCCGGGACAATCGAAATACACAAAGGAGAAAATCGTTGGCTTATCCACCAACTGACGTAAGGATACCGTGTCATTTTCGGTATTGTAAAACGTCAGGTCGAGCGGAATGGTATCTCCCAGATGCTCTTCAATGCCTACCTCTAAAGGCTTTGCTGTTTTATCGTCTTCAGCAAAGGCCTGTAAAAAAAGCAGGCTGGTCAGAATTGCAAGTAATTGCTTCATTTTTACTTTTTGAAATCCGTTGAATACACACGCACCGTAAGCGGTAATTAAATTTCTTCCCGTACAACACCGGTTTCTTCATCTTTTTTACCGGCCATGTAAATTTGGCGCAATTGAAAAAAGATAAAGAAAATCACACTCCATGCAGCCAATACCCCTCCTGAATACATGAACAGAATCCACAAAGGGGCTTTTTGTACCGTTCCCCACATGGCGCGTTTTTCAATCAGGCTATGTGTTATGGTTGGTTTACCTACGGGCAAAACAGCCGACTGAGCTACTTCGCCAAAGGCCTCTTCATCCACCAGCTTTAATATTAATTCGATGTTGCCTGCGGTATCGCCCGGCAAATCACTGGGGGCACTGAACGATACTTTGCCGTCATTATTTGTGGCTTTCACCTCATCGATGGCTGCTTCGCCAAAATAGCGTTTGGCAAACAGTTTCACATCGGCACCGCTGATGGCCTTCACCTCTTCGGGTTTCACTTCGGTTACCAGGGCGTCAATGGTATGTTTTGCTTCGTTATACACAAGTTGAATTGCTACTTTTCCTCCGCTTAAGCCCGATCGAATCACTTCTGCAGCTACTTCCTGTGCGTAATCTTTGTGAAAGGTTCGGATAAAAGCAATCACATCCCACACCTGGGAAGTAGATAAGGTAGCCTTGAACGAAGGCATGGCACCACGCCCCTCCTGTATTTTGTACAGCAATTCACCGTCCAGGTTCATGCTGAATTTAGCATCTGCCGGATCGCCCGGTTCTGGGTTCAATGGAACAAAATTTTTCTGTCCGGGATTTCCATGACACGATACACAATTGGCATTGTAAATGGTTTCTCCTGATTTTACATTTTCAGGGGTAAATGTTGCGGGACTCAAACGTTCCGCTTTATCGGCCGGTACCTCCCAATTGCTTTTTTGCGCTTGAACACTCAGTACAGCAAATGCAAATAAAATGGCTAAAATATATGCGTTCTTCATTGTTTCAGATTCTTTTTATTCAGCAGGTAAAGATTCGGTTTTTGATGCTTCTGCGTCTCCCTCATGACTTGCTTCTTCCGCCATTTCCCAAATTGGAATGATGGGGAATACTTTGGAGAGTATGGTGATAATCATCAGAGACATTACAAACGTCATCAGGGTTACAGCCACTTCAATAACAGTAGGACTATACACCATAAATGCTTCTGGTACTCCCTGGATAGGAAGGTTGGGGTGTTCCATGGTTGGAATCACAATTATATACCGTTTAAACCATGCTCCAATTAGAACGCACACTGCCAAAAAGGTTAATACGCCGGGTTTACGAAACGGTTTAAACATCATTAAGATCATCGGAATAATCAATCCGCCAAGCTGGGTAGCCCAAAATAAAAAGGCATGGTGGCCTGCAAAAAGTGCATGCAGGTGCAGCGCATCTACGCGTTTCATTTTTAAAGCAGGAACCAGGTATTCGTTTATGTTGAAATAAAGATATACCAGGGCGGTTAACACCAGCAATTTCCCCATTTTATCAAAATGGTCGTCGGTTAAGTATTTCTCCAGTTTAAAGCTGTTTCGGTAAAAGAACATTAGAATTACCACGGCGGCGGTACCTGCTACGAATGCTCCTGTTAAGAAGTAGGGCCCAAATATGGTACTGTCCCACCCTGAGCGGGATGTGGCTGCAAACAGCCAGGAGGTCACCGTATGAATTCCAAATGCCGTTGGTACCACCAGAATCAACAAAATTCGCATCGATTTCATCAAAATCTTAAACTGCTTGCTGCTATGGTTCCACTTTAAAGACAATATTTCGTACAAATTCACCAGCCATTTAGGTGCATTGTTCATGCGTCCTTTGGCAATGGCTAAATCCGGAATAAGTGGTAAAAAGTAAAGCAGAATACTTATGGTCATGTAGGTTGTGATTACGGTAACATCCCATAAAATAGGCGATTGTACACGACCGTATAAAAATACGTGATGAACACGATCAGGACGTCCCATATCCACCACAATAACCAAACCGGCCACCATGGCAAAACCAACGGCCACAATCTCGGCAATGCGGGCAATAGGCTTTATCCACTTGTACCCGATTAGCCCCAGTACGGCCGAAATTAACATCCCCACCAGGCTAACGGCAACAAAAAATACAAAGTTGGCAATGTACATCCCCCAACTTACAAAATCGCGCATCCCGGTAACGATAAGTCCTTTTTCGAGCTGTATACCATAGGCATACCCGCAAATCAGGAAAACCATAGTTAAAAAGCCCATCCAAAGCATAAAGCTTTTACTGAACCCGACAGGCTTCAGAATATCCTCAGCTATTTTATTTAGCTTGTTTTTATCGGGTGAAAAATGATCAACTGATGCTGACATAGAATTTTATTTTACAAATGATTCTGAATCCAGAATTTAAGTTAGCTTTTTCAAAACGGAACGCATCCATAGGGTACGCCCTTAAAATTTATATTAGGAATGGTGTCCGTCCTCTGGCAGGATGCTTTCCTCCGGAAAATCGAACAAGCGGTTTTTAGGCGGCAAATAATATACCCGTGGCTGTGTACCTAACTCCGGCAACAGGCGGTATCCTGCATTGTCGCGCAACAGCTTGCTCAGGCGCACCGTTTCTTTGGTAGTACCATTGGTCACTGCATCTTCGTTTTCGTCGCCAAAATAGAATACACCGTTCGGACAGGCAGATACACAATAAGGCATTTTCCCTTCGCGTAAACGGTCTGCACTAAACAAACACTTCGAAATGGTTCCTTTCTTTTGTGGAACATTCAACTCAATATCGTAATCAATTTTTGCCTTTAACTCCGCTGCCTCATTAATTTTGCCATGATGCATCAACTCCTCATACTCTTCCTCATGGTGCATGTATTCCTCATGGTTTTTAGGCTGCTCCCAGTGGAACATACGCGCGGAATATGGGCAGGCTGCAATACAAAAACGGCAACCAATACAACGCTCGTTATCAATCAATACAATACCATCCTGACGTTTAAATGTGGCGTTAACCGGACATACTGCTGTACAGGGAGGATTATCGCAATGTTGGCAAGGCTTCGGCATGTAGTAAGGAGCCGTTTCTTTGCCATCCTGCATTTTCAGGGTATTGATGTGGTATTCGTACGGACGAAGGTGGTGTGCACTTTGACAGGCCTCCACACATTTACGGGCATTTCGGCATTTGGCCAGGTTAATCACCATCACCCATTTTCTGCCTTTCAAGCCTTCCCGTCCGCGACGCTGAAGCTCTGTAAAGTCCGGTTTCAGGTATTTAATTTCGCTTTTAGGAACCGTAATCAATTCATTGTCATCGTTTACGGCGCGTATGTAACCGTCTTTTCCTTTTTTATCTTCAAACTTCATACCGGCTACCAGTGCAGCAGAACCGGCAACCGCCGCTCCACCAATGATACCCAGTTTTTTCATGAAATCCCGACGAGTAGCCTTTTGGTATTCCTCGTCCGACGTAAACTTCTTTTTCTGATCTTCGCTCATATTATTGCATCAAAGCTATTTTGTACAAGAATCAATTCGTTTTTACCACTTCGATGGATGCCACTGTGTAACCGGCATCCTCCACGGCTTTGGCTAAATCCAGTTGCGGTGCCTCATCGCTGTTCAGCGCCTCTTTACTCATCGCTACCACCACCTTTCCGGTTTCGTGCGAGGCATCCACTTTGGAAACACCATTTACGGTGCTTAGTTTAGCCTTCAGCGTATTTTCGCATCCTGTGCACGTCATTCCTTCCACAGTTAACGTAACCGTCCCCGCATCTGTTGGGGTGGAAACCTCAGTTTTTTCATGGCTTGCACTTTGGTTGTTTTTGTTGGATGTACACGCTGCACCCCCTATTAAAAACATCACCAAAAGCGCTTTAACAAAGCTTTTCATATCCTAAAGTATTCGTATGCTTTTGTTTTGGTCGCAAAGATAACACTATCTTTAAGCCCTCTAAATTACATGATAAATCGCAATTTTTGGTCTATTTAGATTAGTTCAACATAATGAACTAATAATAATACCAATAGCCAAAAGTTGGTATTTTGCTGCGACGGCGCAAATTAACACTAATTACGATTCAGCTTTTTAATTTCACTTTTATTAACAGAACTGCCGAATGAATGTTCTTCACAAGGATTCTTTTTTTAATTTTTTTTCGATTGCACACAAACTTGCTGTGTAAACAATCTTTCTACGGGGATGTTCAGCGATTTTTGCACGACATTTTTCTTTGCAAGGCCATACGCTACCTTCGCCCGATTAACGAGACCTGGTGCTTTTTAACTT
>JAUIMD010000045.1 GCA_030433225.1 Bacteroidia bacterium | reverse complement strand
ACACCTTGCTCGAACTGGCCCGTAACAATGAAAAAATAGTGGGTGTAACGCCTGCCATGTCCGTGGGCTGTTCTATGGATATTTTAATGGAAGAGATGCCTTCGCGTGCCTTCGACGTGGGCATTGCCGAACAGCATGCCGTTACCTTTTCGGCAGGTTTGGCTACCGAAGGTTTTATTCCCTTCTGCAACATTTACTCCACCTTTATGCAACGTGCCTACGATCAGGTGATACACGATGCCGCCATGCAGAAATTGCAGGTCATCCTGTGCCTCGACCGCGGAGGCCTTGTTGGTGAAGACGGCCCAACACACCACGGCGTGTACGATATGGCCTTTTTGCGGTGTATACCCGAGATTATCATCTCGAGCCCCTTAAACGAAATGGAGCTTCGTAACCTCATGTACACGGCGCAGGAAATGGATAGGGGAACGTTTGCCATTCGCTATCCGCGCGGAAAAGGAACCATTGCCGATTGGAAACAGCCCATGAAAAGCCTTGAAATTGGGAAAGGTGAGTGCCTGAAAGAAGGGAAAGACGTGGCCATTTTGACCATTGGTACGGTGGGTAAGCGCGCCATGCTGGTTGCCAATAGCCTGGGTGCACAAGGCCATAACATTGGCGTGTACAACATGCGGTTTCTTAAACCCATTGATAAAGCCTTGCTGCACGATGTATTTTCCACCTATCAGAAAATTATAACCGTGGAGGACGGAACCATTGTGGGGGGATTAGGTTCTGCGGTACTGGAAGAAGCCATGGAAGTGGGGTATAAAGGAACCATCAAGCGGCTTGGAGTGCCCGATAAATACGTAACGCACGGCCGCGTGCGCGAGTTGGAAACCCTTTGCGGGTTTGATAAAGAAGGCATCCGCCAAACCGTATTGGGTATGTTGCAGGGGTGAGTATATACCCTAGTTTTACTTACGTAACTGCTGCGTATACCATGCGATATCAACAATCATTACTTTCTTTGTGTGACATCTGTCACAGACCTTGCGGTGGAATTCTCCTACCTTTAATGCTTTCGTGTAACCTCAAAATAGTAGCAAATGAAAAAGAACATGAGTAACGCAGACAAAATGGTACGCATACTGGTGGCCATTGTGATTGCAGCCCTGTATTTCAGTAATGTAATTACGGGCGTTTTAGGGATTGTTTTACTGGTGTTGGGAGGCATTTTTGTACTCACCAGTTTTATCAGTTTTTGCCCCATTTATGCCCTTTTTGGATGGAGTACCTGTAAAACCAAATAGGGGGAGGAAAGCCTGAAATAAGGGCGAAAGTTGCTATAAAAAGTATAATTCCCACAATAAATGTTAAAGAAATCCCATTTCATAAATGGGATTTCTTTTTTGTCAGAATAATAAATAAAATTCAGGGTTGGAAAACACAGGATGTGGCGTAATTTTACATCCGTTTTTTCTGCTAACTATAGCCTACGTTACCCATTAATGAATTTTACCATGCGATTGTTTTTTCAGTGTTTTACCTGCCTGGTTTTGATGATTAGTCCTCTCAAAGCCCATTCACAAAACAACGACACCATTTCGCTCACCCTGAACGAGGCCATCGAAATTGCCCAGCGTCAAAGTTTAAATGCCTTTATTGCAAAAAACACCTACCTCGAAGGATATTGGGATTTTAAAACCTATCGCTCTACACTATATCCGTCGTTAAATTTAAATTCAACGTTGTTTCAATATTATGTGGGTAATGAGTGGTTACAGAATGATCAAAAGTTTCAGTATCGCGAAAACACATTCAATCAGGTAGGTCTATCTTTGGAACAAAACATTGTACCCACCGGTGGAACCATTTCACTGAACACCTACATGCAACAACGTAATAAAATTTCCAACCCCGATTCCATTTTCGGACCAATGGACTATGAAACACAACCTTTTTTCATTGCTATTTCTCAGCCATTAACAGGTTACAATGAGTTTAAGGAAGCCATTGGAATATGAAATAAGTAAAAAAAATTACATAAGAGGGCAACAGGAAATTGCCCAAACAGCAGTTTCGCGTTTTTTTGATTTGGCTGAAGCTGAAATTAATTTGAATATTTCCAATTTTAATTATTCTAACGCTGACACGCTTTACCGAATAGGGAAAGGACGTTTCGAAATTGGTACAATTACTCAAGATGAATTATTAAACCTGGAGCTTACCATGTTGAACGCGGAAAAAAACTTAACTACCAGTATATTAGCCTTACAGCGTGCACAAACTGAATTAAGGTCATTTTTACGCTTATCATCTAGTACCGTAATTATGTGTGTGTTGCCTAAAGAAATTCCTGATTTAGCAATTGAGGCAGAAGAGGCCATCACCCTTGCGTACCAAAACAACCCGGAACTGTTGGATTTTAAACTTACACTCATCCGGCAGGATCAAAATGTGGCTGCGCAAAGGTCTGGCAGGTTTGATGCAAATTTGGAATTATCCTATGGAATTGGCCAAGTGGTACATTCTGTAGATGAACTTTATAGACCTCCCTACAATGATAACAACCAAGCTAGATTGGAATTTAATATGCCTTTAATAGATTGGGGTGAGGCCAGAAGTCAATACTTAATGGCTAAATCAAGTCGTGAAATTGCGAAGTACCGTGTTGAACAAGGCATTATTGACTTTGAACAGAACGTTATAAATACAATCATGGAGTTTAATTTGCAAAAGAGACAACTTGAAATTGCAGATAAGGCGCAGATAGTAGGGCAATTAGGTTTTGATGTAACAAAGCAACGGTTTTTAATTGGCAAGGTAGATGTTGTGCGGTTAAATGAGGCACGTACCGGAATGGAAGATTCTAAAAAAGAATACATTAATACGTTGGAGTCCTATTGGAATTACATTTTTTATATTCAAGGACTTACGTTATATGATTTTTTAAATGGGCAAGAATTGCAAGCCGATTTTGAAAAAATCATAAAAGATCAAAACTTCTAGCCGTCAAACATTGCCGCACGTGTAAAACTGCATAGCTTTACATTCCTAAAATCACTTAAAGTATGAAACGAATATTTGTTGGGTTTATCGCGCTGGCAGCACTTTGGAGTACCTCTTTTGCCAATGAGGAAAACGAAATAAGACCATTAAAGTCTTTTGAAAAACTGGATGTATCTCGCGGAGTTGAGGTAGTGCTGACCAAAACTGCCGAAAACAACGCCTTAATCCTCTCCGATTATTATGCCATGGATGAAATTATTACCGAGGTGAGCGGCAATACCTTAAAAATTAGCATGGCAAAATTAACCACGGGCGATGTTAACGTGGAAGTACGCCTCAGCTTCACCGACCTGAAAGAGATAGAAGTAAAAGGCAATGCCATTGTGCGGGCTACCCATCCGCTGGAGTTAGAGAAAATTGCCATAAAAGCGAATACCGGGGGCCTGGTACAACTAGAACTTAAATCGAATCACGTGGAACTGTCGGCAGGTGAAAATTCAGTGTTGCAGATAAAGGGAAAGTGTGCATCGCTGGACGCCAAAAGTGCGACAACTTCCACCATATATGCCGATAAGTTAATGGCAGATGAGGTTGTGGCAAAGGCCGGAATCGGCTCAAAGTTGTTTGTTACAGCCCTTAAATCGGTAGATGCCAAAGCAAACTCAGGCGGCGTGGTTACCGTAGGCGGAAATCCACCCAAAAGCAACAGTGCAACCTCGTTGGGGGGTAAGGTAGAGATGAAAGACGAGGCAGATGCCAACGAGGAAGAAAAAAGTAAAGCAGCACATCCACAAAGTTAAACAGGACGTGTGTAAAAAAGTAAGCCCCGCAACCTATCGTGTTCCGGGGCTTTTTTAGATTTAAACTTTTGCTTCTTTTTCTTCTATTTGGCCCGATGCATGCTTTACAAAGCGCCCCTGGTTTTTAGGGTGTACCATGTCGTACCGGGGCCAGGGCCATCCCCCAAACTGATTTTTTTGATAATCGATCAGGGTTTGGCGAATTTCAGCTTCGTTGCTCATTACAAAGGGGCCATGTTGCACAACCGGTTCATGCAAAGGTTTGCCCTGTAAAAGCAAAAAACTGGCTTCCTTATCGCCGTTTGTAATCAACGTGTTTTGGGAGGCATCCAGCACAATGGCTTTGTTTACGGCAATGGTTTTTTCGCCAATTTCAATGTGGTTTCCTTTGTAAAAAAATACGCTTCGATTTACGCCAGCCGCATTTACAGGAAGCTCCCACATGGCATGCGGAGCAAGCGTTACTTTCCAGATAGCTACATGGTTTTGCGGATCTGCTGCCCACGAATCGGGGGCGGGCTGCAGGGCTTTGGCTGTTTTGTAATCTCCGGCAATAACTTCTACCGTAAGGGCATGGCCGTTTGCATCTGTTTCGGTGTGGGTTTGTAAATCTTCGCGCCAAAACATTTGGATGTGTCCTTTCGCCATTTTTTTGCTTTTGGGCAGGTTCAGCCAAATTTGAAACAGTTCCAGCGGGTTGGGTGCATCGTTTTTTAACAGCGGAAACATTTCAGAATGTTGAACCCCTTCACCGGCAGTCATCCATTGTACATCACCGTTGCCATATCGTCCGGCGGCTCCCATAGAATCGGCATGGTCACACAACCCCTTTTTTACCACCGTAACCGTCTCAAACCCCCGGTGCGGATGGGCAGGAAACCCAGGCACCGTGGTTCCGTGGTACATGCGGTAACCGTTTTTAACCGTAAAATCGTTGCCCAGGTTTCTGCCTGCTAACGATTCGTTTGGTCCAAAGTTATCGTTTCCTTCCGGGAAAAAGTCCTCGTGGTAAACGCAAAATAAAAAGGGATCCTGGGTTTGCCACGGGAAGCCCAGGGGCAGAATTTGTTGGATGGAAGTGTCCATTTATAGGGAATTTTTAGTTAATCCCACAGGTTTTGTAAGGTGTGGGGGGAACCCGGAATGGTCCAGATTTCGCCGCTAACATAGCGGTAATCAAAGTCCAGTTCGTTGATTTGTTCCATTTCTTCAGCTCGTAAAACAAGGGAATGTGCCTTAAAGTTTTCGGCAATGCGTGCCGGTGTTACCGATTTTGGAATTACCGACGTGCCCCGTTGCATGGCCCAGGCCAGCATTACCTGTGCCGGTGTGGCGTAATGATCTTTGGCAATTAGCCCAATAAGCGAGTTATTCAGTAACGACGGCCTTTTGGCACCGGTAGCAGTTACACCGGGCGTACCGGTACCCAGCGGGGCATAACCGGTGATGTGTATGTGATGTTGGGCGCAATATTCCACCAATGGGTTTTGTGCCAGAAACGGATGCATTTCTACCTGGTTGACCTCAGGTTTTACCCTGGCAAGCGATAACAAGTGCTGTAGCTTATCCACATTAAAATTGGAGACGCCTAAATGCTGAACGGCTCCGCTGGCATGTGCCTTTTCCAGGGCTTGCCAGGTTTGGGTATAGGGAAGCTGATCGGGTTGGATGAAATCTTCGGCATGCTTTGGGTACGAAAGGCCTTTTTGAATGGGTACGGGCCAATGGATGAGGTATAAATCCAGGTAACGAAGCTGTAATTGCTCCAAGGTATTTTGCAGGGCGGGCATCACGTCATCCGGTTGCATGTCGCTACACCACAGCTTTGAGGTTATCCACACATCCTCACGCCTTACGATCCCTTTTTTAAAGGCAAATTGCAAAGCTTCGCCAATGGCTTGCTGGTTGCCGTAAATATAGGCACAGTCTAAATGCCTGTAGCCAAGCTCCAGCGCATACAAAACTGCATGGTACACTTCTTTTGGTGTTGCCAGGTAGGTCCCCAACCCCAGAGCCGGCATTCTATCATTCTTGGTAAATGACAAATATCTCATCCTATCCATCTTATAAGTCCTTGCCAAAACCGGCAATGGCCAATACGCTACTCGCAGTTTCCGACCTACGCACGCCGGAAAACAGCATCATCAATCTCTCGCATAGTAAACACCGTATAAATTTAAACTGTTCAACATACACTTGTTTATTCTGTTTGGCTTTACAGTTGCCTTGAACGGTCCCTAAAAAAGGTCACACTCTTTGCCTAAGTTTTTTTATCTTCGCCGTAGTAAAATAACAAGGGAGAGAATTTTAATGCTCTAATTTTCACGTAAAACCTTCAACCTCCGGAAACCAATTTTTCATGCTTACTTCCTTAAAAATCAACACTTCTATAGTTTACCTTTTAATTTTTGTTTTAGGCATCGCGCTGTTTGTTCCGTTTAACGGAACCACCCATTTATTTGATTGGGATGAGATTAACTTTGCTGAATCGTCGCGTGAAATGATTGAAACCTCCGACTACCTCACCGTTCAAATTAACTACAAGCCATTTTGGGAAAAGCCGCCATTGTTTTTGTGGATGCAAGTGGCCTCCATGAAAGTATTTGGGGTAAATGAATTTGCTGCACGTTTTCCAAATGCCATTTGTGGTGTGGTAACCTTGTTGCTGTTGTTTCATGTAGGGGGGCGTTTAAAATCGGATAGGTTTGGTGTCTTGTGGGTGTTGGCCTATGCCGGTTCGGTGTTGCCGTTTTTTTATTTCAAATCGGGGATTATCGATCCCTGGTTCAACCTTTTTATTTTTTCAGGCGTGTATTTTTTAATTCGGTATACCGACACCGGCGATGCGTTTAACAAAACGCTTGCAGCCTTATTTTCGGGCATATGCATTGGGCTGGCTGTACTTACCAAGGGGCCCGTGGGTCTATTAATACCCGGCCTCACCGGTGGGGTGTTTTTGGTGGCACGTAAGTTTAAGGTAAACGTAAAATTGGTGGATTTACTCGTGTTTTTGCTTGCATTTACGTTGGTTGGTGGATTTTGGTTTCTACTGCAAATAGTGAACGGAAACTTTGATGTAATTGTAGATTTTTTTGTGTACCAGGTTCGCTTGTTTAAAACCGAAGATGCAGGGCATGGCGGGTTTCTGCTGTACCATTTTGTCATTTTGTTTATAGGGGTATTTCCGGCTTCGGTATTTGTTGTTCCGTCTTTTAAACGAAGTTTTAGCGATGGCGCCACCGTGCTGCACTACAAGCAATGGATGAATTACCTCTTTTGGACAGTACTCATTTTGTTTACCATTGTAAACACCAAAATTGTGCATTACTCTTCAATGTGCTACTTTCCAATGGCGTTTTTGGCAGCCTACTATATCGATAATTCCATCGAAAAAAAGCATAAATTCAGCCGTTTAATAACCATTTTATTGGGCGTGCTCACCGCTATTTTTGCTGTTTTAATGATAGCCGCTTCCTTTATTGATGTGTACAAAGCCGCCCTGATTGAGGCAGACCTGATAGGCGATAAATTTGCTATTGGCAACCTGGAGGCAAACGGAAACTGGTTGTATATTGAGTGGGTTACCGGACTTATTTTACTGGTTGGATTTGGTTTATTTTTGCGGTACAACAAGGCTTTGCACATGTTTAGGGCGGTGGTAACCCTGTTTGTGGCAAGCCTCCTGTTTACTTTCTTTACCATGGTATTAATTGTGCCAAGGGTGGAGCGCTACAGCCAACTTGCCGCCATCGAATTTTACGAAGATCTGCAAGGGCAGGATGTTTATGTAAACACCCTGGGCTTTAAAAGTTATGCACACCTGTTTTACTTCCGCAAGCCAAACCAGGGAGAACAAAGCAACAATATGGAATATTTGTTGCATGGAAAACTGGACAAGGATGCCTATTTTGTGATGAAAAACTTTAATAAGGAGCGTTATTTACAGCAATATACCGACCTTGAAGTTGTGTACGAAAAAAATGGTTTTATATTTACCGTAAGAAGAAGATAAAATGATTAAAGGAAAAAAAGTTACCGTTGTTTTACCGGCCTATAATGCGGCGCTTACCATTGAAAAAACCTACCAGGAAATTCCGCTTGATTTGGTGGATGAAGTGATTCTGGTGGACGATAAAAGCTCGGATAATACCGCCGAATTAGGTAAAAAACTGGGCATAAAACACATCATTATTCACGAGGTAAATAAGGGCTACGGAGGAAACCAAAAATCGTGCTACAACAAGGCATTGGAGCTGAATTCCGACATTGTGATTATGCTTCATCCCGACTATCAGTACACCCCTAAGCTAATAGAGTCGATGAGCTATCTCATTGCAAACGATGTGTACGAGGTAGTTTTAGGCTCTCGTATTTTAGGAAAAGGAGCTTTAAAAGGGGGAATGCCCTGGTATAAATACCTGGCCAACCGTGTACTAACCTTATTTCAGAACATTCTGATGGGGCAAAAACTATCAGAATACCATACCGGTTACCGTGCCTTTTCGGGCAATGTATTGCGTGCGGTCAACTTCAATAACCTGTCCGACGATTTTGTGTTTGATAACCAAATGCTGGGACAGATTTGTTTTGCCGGTTATGAAATTGCTGAAATCACTTGTCCTACCAAGTATTTTGATGAGGCATCGTCCATTAACCTGAAACGTAGCTCCATTTATGGGCTGGGGGTTTTATGGGTTTCCATCCAGTATTTTCTGCAGAAAAAGGGCCTGGCAAAATTCAACTTGTTTCAATAACGCGGGTAGGCCCCCTTATACATTACAGTGGGCTTACATACTTACCAAACCTCCCTACTTCCCTGAAGTTTTACTTCCTCATTATTAAATAATTATTAATTGAGTTTGTAAGGTTTGTATCCTACCAAATTAAATGGTACTTATGTTATAAAATCCTAAATGAGGATTTAATAACCTTACCAACCAAAGATTTACTGTGGTAAATTCGTGGTAGTATCGACCAAACCTTATGAGTGTTGAGATTAATATTATCCCGGAAAACGGGGCTAAAATCTGTTTTAAGCTTCCCTCCCAAAAGGAAGAAAACCTAAAGCAGCGAAGCCCCTCCAATACATACCCCAGGTGGGTGGAACTGCACCGAAACAAATGCAATACGTGTACATTACAAGTTAATGATACGCCCTATTGTCCGGCAGCCCTTAAAATTCTTGAAATTGGAGAGCAATTTCCTGAACTGTCTTCCTGCGAGCAGGTTACGTTTCAAATAAAAAAAGAGGGATATTCGTTTGCCGAAAAAATTTCGGTTCAGGATGCATTAGTGCAATTGTTTTTTAACAGTATCGGCGTATGTGCCTGCCCCGAAATTCATCCGGAAACCTGGAGTGCTGAGTTTTTTCATCCACGCAGTAATTTAAAAGGAGTACTTTTTCGTAAATTGGTGATGAAACTGCTGGCCTTTCACATTGGCGAAAACAAAGGAAGATCGCTCAGCAAATACCTGGACAAACAAACCTCGGTAGGTTTAATTTTGGACGAACTTACCCTGCGATTAGAGTCCGGACTTGCAGAAGAGGAAAGCAAACGGGACCAAACCCTGATTGTTCTTTACGGCATTTTAAGAACCATTAAGGAAGGATACGAGGATTTTATTTTGGATGAAATTGAAAACAATTTTATAGAACGTAAATAGTTCGCAGAATTTTATATATACTCGCACCGGAGATGATGTGCGTAACCCAATGAAAACAAAAGAAGAACACCTGAAATATTGCATTGGTATTCTTGAAAGAGGAGACAAAATAAAGGACGTAATTCGCTACCTGAATTACCAGAATGTTGATGAAGATACGCATGACGAAATTATCAACAAACTTTATGAGTTACTGGAGGAGGAGAAAATTAAAGAG
>JAUIMD010000044.1 GCA_030433225.1 Bacteroidia bacterium | reverse complement strand
CAATTATTTTGCCCAATCCAACGAATATTCCGACAAACTCTTGCGCCAGGAACTAAACATGGATTCTGCAAGCTTGTCGAACATTTTAGGTATTGAGAGTTTTTTTGGTATTGACCTGAATACGGACGAAGAATCGGTCGCCTATTCCATCGATTATTTTGACGTGAAGGAAACACACGACCTTTCGGATACCATTAACGTGCGGGACAAAAACTATCTACTCATAAAAGCCAATGTAATTGACCCAACGGTGCTGCCTGATTTTCAGAAAAACTTTGTGGATTACCTTAACCGGCAGCCATTGTTGGTAAAAGAAAACGAGCAACGGCTGGAGAATCTGGAGAAAAAACTGCGCGGCTATGATCTGGAAATAATGTACCTGGACAGTTTTCAAAAGGCGAACTACTTCACAATCAACCCTCCTTCGATTACAATGGAGCGCAACCAAATTCTATTGGGAGAGGCTAATAAACAGTTTGTCCATGGCAGTAAATTTGCCATCCAGAAATTTAAGGACGAAATTATTACAAACTACACCGTTTTTACGGATCCGGTAACCGTCATCAACGATTTTTCTTTAGCAGTAAAGCAGGAAAACTCTTCACTTATCTCCATTCTGAAATACATCATTCTTTCCCTTATTGCAGGGTTCGTGATTCTTCTCGTTTGGTACTTCCTTCAAAAACAATCAGGAAACTACCTGAGTAAAATTGACTAAAACGTAAAACAATACATAGTAAAGCCGGGCTGAATCAGTCCGGTTTTTTTTGTGCATTTTATACTACACTACTTGTCACCGAATGATATCACAACTGGGCGCAGCCGGTGTAATTTTACTTAATACACCGGGCGGAGCTCCTTAGTGACAAAAAGCTTTTGATACAGGTAACTTTGCGTAAAAATTGGATAGGAGTATAATGCCGCTCTCCCTGGAGGAACGTAAGGGGCTTAGGGTTTAAAGCAACGTGTTGTCAATAGTTTTTTATTTAAAATTTCCAATTTGTGTTTTTAACTTTTCCAACCAAGATTTCCAAATTCTAGATGACCAAAAAAATGCCTGGATTAACACAATAATACCAAAGATAAGTATCCACTTTTTCTCTCCATTGAAATTGATTGTTGATCCAAAAAACAGTATTAGGCTACAAGTGTATAATATAGTAACACCCAAAGAAATTATAGAAACGTTTTTAATTCTCTTAAAATAGGAATTGATTGATTCTTTTAGGTTTTCTCCACGTATTGGTTTTTGTATAGCTTGAAAGCTTAATATTCCGTTAAGAATATACGCAGTAGCACCAATTATTAATAAAATATTGGCATAAATAGGTTTTTCAGCCCCATCAAATCCGCTATAATATACAACGAGGAAAAAGCATATTGCTAAAGTTTCAATCATAAGTTTTGTTTTTATTTTTTTCAAAACAGGATGATTTTTTATTGTTGTCATTTTTTCTAATTCCTCATCATTTTTTGGAGTATAATTTATTGTATTCCAATTTGTTTTTAAGTTTTGTAAATCCATTTTATTTGCTTTTTAATTTGTTTTTAATTCTGTTTAATTTAACGTTCACATTGTTTTCGGATATACCTATTATAGATGCAATTTCTTTATAGCTATAATCTTCTAGGTATAATGTGATAATAGATTTTTCAACACTATTTAATTCTCTGAGAAGTTTAAAAATTCGTTCTTCTTTTTCTGAATATGAATTTTCTAAAGTAGGATGGAATTTTTCTGGAATATTCTCATAGTTAGTAACAGAAATTTTCTTTTTTCTAAATGTTACAATTGCTGTATTAAAAGCAATTCGATATATCCAAGTGCTTATTTTTGATTCTCCTTTAAATTTAGGGTATGATTTCCACAATTGATAAACAATTTCTTGAAACAAATCTTCTTGGTCTTCATGACTGTTTCTATATAGCCTACAAACTTTGTAAATTATATTTTGATGTTTATTAATAGATTTTATAAAGTGTTCTTTCATCAATCTCAAAGTAATTTGATTGTACTAATACTATAGTAGTTGTTATATTGATGAAAAAAATTACACTTTGCTAGATTATTTTTAGAAACTAATATCTTGAAGGTTATTTTCGAGGTGTTTAAATTATTGCCAACTATGTTATATGTGCACCTTTAGCACATAATATTCCTGCAAGGAAACCACCTAAAATTTAATTTCCTATCCTATAAAACCTTGAATTTTGCCCACAAAAAAACAGCTTCTATGTAAGCATATTGCTTACAAGAGAAGCTGTTTAACGATTGAGGTACCTGGCGGATTCGAACCGCCGTAAACGGTTTTGCAGACCGCTGCCTAACCACTCGGCCAAGGTACCAAACTGATTTTGCATGCTTTGAAAGTATTTCCCGTTGGGCTTTCTGAATGCGGCTGCAAATATAGTAATTTTTGGCACAATCAGACTTCCTGAAATTAAAAATAAAAAAGTTTTAAATTTGAATTCAACCAATGTTTAAACGTATGAGTGTAATTGTAGAATATGCCATTTTCCCAACTGATAAAGGTGCCAGTGTGAGTGATTACGTTTCCCAAATTATAAAAATGCTGGAAGAAAGCGGATTGGACTACCAACTCACCTCCATGGGTTCCATTTATGAATGTGCCACCATGCAGGAGGCGCTGGCTGTGATCCAAAAATCGCACGACATTCTTGCCCCCGTAAGTGAAAGAATTTATGCCACGGCAAAATTCGACATTCGTAAAAACAGGCAAAACGGGATACAACAAAAGCTGGAATCCATTAAAAAGAAACTGTAATGAAACGAGAAAAGGGCCGGAACCGGCCCTTTTCTTTTAAGGTTTAGTTGAAGATGATTTTGACTATGAATATTGAGAGATGTTTTTCTACTTCAAATATAGGGGGTTATATCCGTAAAAATAATCACATAAAACCATGAAAAACGCCTCACATATTTATGGTAGTCACCTCACTCAATAAACTCATTCAATGCACCTTAATTCATTTCCCTCATAAAAAAAGGTTGGAATAAAAAGGTAGGTTTTTAGTTTAAAGCAGTGAAGTCAGTATTTGCAAGGCTTCTTCCCGTGAGTTTCCGCAAAATGCTTTTTCGGGGGTAAATTGGGCACAAACCAAAGGGCGGTCAGGATGGTGAAAAATGCCACATTGGTACGAATCGGTTAGGTGAATGCAGGGCATACCGGCCGGTTTTCCGTTGGGCATGCCGGGAATTTTTGAACTGATGGACGGGGCTATGCAACATGCGCCACAACCACTACGGCAATCCATGAGTAAGGTTTTTAGCCAGGTTTTGTATGGATACCAAATGCTGGTCTCCTGCTTCTTTGTAATCAGGCTGATTCTTCACAAATTGCTGATTTAAGACAAACAATTCGCTATTAAAGGTGTCTTGTGGAAAGGTATTTTCGAAGGAAAAATAATCCTCCTTTACCTTGGTAAAATTAAGTTCGCAGGCAGAAAGTTCCCAGTTTTCATCGCCCATAAATAGCAGCGGTAAGCCATGCGTACGGCAAATAATGGGGCGATTCTTATAAATACTGCAGCGCCGGTCAACCAAAAAAGGACACTCATCCGGCCCATAATTCGGGTTAATTGCGGGGGAAGCCTCCTTTTTTAAACGGTTTAGGATGGATTCAAATTCTACCGGTAGAATGGCATACTCGCGGCAGCACATGGAGCAACCTGCTTTGCACTTCATGTGAGAATTGTGAATTTGCTCCAGGGCACTTACCTTTGCATCAATTTTGTCGCGCAAGGCATTGTATTTTGTATCAAACGTATCCATCCTAAAAAATATGGATACAAAGAAAATTTAAAAAGCCGGGAAATGAAACATTCTTAAAGAGGATGTGTTAGGATTGCCGGAACAAGTGAAATTATGCTACAGAAGTTAAAAGATAAGTGGGAAGTAAAGAGTGACGTACGTTTGTTTTTGATTTTCTTGTCCTTTTCGGTAGCGGGAAGCATGACCATTTTTGTACGCAAACCCATTTTTGCCCTGTTGGGGTATGATGAATCCACCCCGTTTTTACTAAAAGCCGTCACATATATTTTTACGGTTACCCCATCGTATTTTGTATTGTTGATGATTGTGGGCACACTACTGGGGCAATTCAAATTTTTCTGGGCATTTGAGAAGAAAGCCCTGAGCCGTTTTATTCCTAAAAAGAAGCAATAAAAAAGTCCGACATTGCTGCCGGACTTCCTTTGGTTCATGTGGTTTTATGCCTCGAATTTGTATTTGGCCAAATCATCTACATCAAAATTGTAAATAAAATCGGCACGTTTGTGGTTCTCTGATTTTCCGAACTCCAGGTACACCTTGGCTGTTTTTTTGTACACAGGGTCGCGTTGTGCATCCAGCAAAAGCAGGTAGCTCATTATTATATTTCCCGCCATTTCCACCATTCTGCGGGCATGAAAATCTGTGTATTCATTGTCTTTCCGGCGAACAACATCGTTCACGGTTTCTTCGTATTCGTCGGTCATCATTATCAACGTACGGCGCATGGGCACCAGGTCTGCACGTAATTCCTCTGCCTCGTAGTCGCGCATAAGGTTAAGGTAACCTCCGGTGGTTACCCCGCGTATGGCAGCCACTACCTGAAGTTGTGTGGTTCCTTCATAAATACTGGTAATGCGGGCATCGCGGTAAATACGTTCCACAGGATAATCCTTCATAAAGCCGGATCCACCATGAATTTGCACAGCATCGTAAGCATTTTGGTTGCAATATTCACTTGCCATTCCTTTGAGCAGGGGGGTGAGTAAGTCGGCTTTTCGTTGATATACTTTCATTTCGTTACGCTCGTCTTTCTCCAGGGTGCGCTCATCCGAAATGTGCATGTACGTTTTATAAACATCTACAAAACGGGCAGTTTCGTAGAGCAAGGTACGGGAGGCATCCAGCTTGGCCTTCATCAAGCTCAACATTTCATACACCGCCGGAAATTCGATGATGGCTTTCCCAAACTGACGCCTTTCTTTGGCATACGCCAACGCTTCGCGGAAAGCCGCCTCAGAAACGCCAACACTTTGCGCCCCAATACCCAGGCGGGCACCGTTCATCAGCGCCATTACGTATTTAATGAGGCCCATTCTGCGCGCACCCACAATTTCGGCCGGTGCATTTTTAAATACCAGCTCGCAGGTAGGAGAGCCTTTAATGCCCATCTTATTCTCAATCCGCCGAACGGTCATTCCACCTCTGTTTTTATCATAAATAAACATGGAGAGCCCCCTTCCATCCGAAGTACCCTGCTCGGTACGGGCCAGCACCAGGCTGATCATTCCGTCGCCATTGGTAATAAAGCGCTTTACGCCGTTTAGGTACCATTGGTCTTCTTCCTCGTTGTAAGTCGCCTTTAGCATAACGGCTTGCAAATCCGATCCTGCATCGGGCTCGGTCAAGTCCATCGCCATGGTTTCGCCCTGCGTAACGCGCGTTAAAAAGCGCTCTTTCTGGTCATCGCTGGCAAACTCGTTAATGGTTTCGGCACAATCCTGCAGGCCCCAGATGTTCACAAAACCAGCATCGGCGCGGGAAACTACATCGGCTGCCATGATATAGGGCACCACCGAAAAATTTAATCCATTGTATTTGCGTGGAAGTGTAATGCCCATAAGCCCGGCATTCACCAGTGCCTCAATGTTTTCTTTGGTTCCATCGGCATATTCCACTCCGTCGTTCACCAGCTTTGGACCTTGTGCATCAACACTTTCGGCATTTTCTGCAATTATATCTCCGCAAACTTCCCCCACCACTTCCAGCACTTTTTCGTAACTGTCCATGGCATCTTCAAAATCAATCGGGGCATAATCAAAAAGGTCTTTTTCGGCATAGTCGCGTTCTTTTAGCGCCACTATTTTTTTCATTAGCGGATGCTGCAAATGAAATTTCAGGTCGGGATTATCGTTAAAAAAATTAGCCATTGTATTTCGTTTTTATAGTGTCAGAATGCGGGGCACCTAACCCTTGCACCCTGATAAATTAAAAGTTACTTGGTGTTTGCTTTGTATGCTTTTATCATTTTCGGAACCACATCTTCCATGTTTCCAACAATGGCATAATCTGCAATTTTGTTAATGGGCGCATCTTTATCGCTGTTTATCGAAATTACCATGGCGCTTTCTTCCATCCCTGCCACGTGTTGTATTTGGCCGGATATGCCACATGCAATGTACAGTTTTGGCCGTACGGTTACGCCGGTTTGCCCAATCTGCCGGTTTTTATCGCAAAAGCCCGAATCCACTGCAGCCCTCGATGCACCTACTTCGGCACCCAGTACGGATGCCAACTCAAAAAGCAAATCGAAATTGGCCTTTGAGCCCACACCATATCCACCCGCCACTACAATGGACGAGTTTTTTATGTTGACTTTTGATTTTTCCATGTGGCGCTCAATGATTTTTACCGCCAAATCTTCCGGTGTAAGCCATTTTGCGGCATCGTACTGCTTTACTTCGCCTTTGTAATCGGCAGCCACTATTTCGCTTTTCATCACCCCCTCGCGTACGGTGGCCATTTGGGGCCTGCACTCCGGGTTAATAATGGTAGCCACAATGTTTCCACCAAAGGCCGGGCGAATTTGATACAGCAAACTTTCGTACACTTTTTTGGCCTTCTTATCTTCGTGCGGCCCAATTTCCAAAGCCGTACAATCGGCGGTTAATCCACTGTGCAATGCCGACGAAACGCGTGGCCCCAAATCGCGCCCAATGCTGGTGGCGCCCATTAGGGCAATTTCCGGCTTTTCCTGCTTAAACAGTTCAATAAGCACTTTGCTGTGCGTTAAGGTTGTAAACGGACTAAGGTGTGGATGATCGGCAATATGCAACACATCCACCCCGTATGGGAATACGTGTTTTTCGATGCCGTTTAGCTTGTGCCCAATGGCCACCGCCTCTAATTTACGCGATAGCTGGTTGGCAAGTGACCGTCCTTTGGTGAGCAGTTCGAGGCTTACATCGGCCACCACCCCATCTTCTATTTCGAGATAAACAAATACGTTATTCATAGTATATCTTTTGTTTGGATTGGGAAGTTCGGCACCTACCCAATTGTATGGTTAGCAATAAGTTCTTTCATCAGGCCTTCAATGTCTTCGTCGGTGGCATCCAGCACTTTTGAGTCTTTGGCCTGAAAAACGATGTTTTGAATTTTTTTCACCTTGGTGGGCGAACCTGCCAGCCCCAGTTGCTCACGATCCGCATCAATATCGTTCACCGTAATTTCCTGAATATTTAAATAGGGGCGATCGTGGTACATTTCCAGGTAATCCTCGTTGGCCTCCTGCCTTTCGGTTACTGTTTTGGCATGTTTAAACTTCATCAGTAAGCGTGCATTTCGTGGTCTGCATACCGGAGCCGAGCTGTTTACCGTTACCACGCAGGGCAAGGGACCTTCAACGGTTTCCACTCCTCGTTCCAGGCGGCGTTTTACTACTATTTTTTTGGAATTCACCTCTACAATTTCCTCGGCATAGGTAATTTGTGGCATGCCCAGTTTTTCGGCTACCTGCGGACCAACCTGGGCCGTATCCCCATCAATAGCTTGTCGTCCGGCTAAAATCAGGTCGCATTTTCCCAGTTTTTTTATGGCAAGCGAAATGGCATACGAGGTGGCCAGGGTATCCGCACCGGCAAAAGCTCTGTCGGTGAGCAGGTACCCATCATCTGCTCCGCGAAACAAACCTTCGCGAATCACTTCTGAGGCTCTGCCGGGGCCCATGGTTAAAAGCGTAACAGTGCTACCTTTTACCCGCTGTTTAATGCGTAAGGCCTGTTCCAGCGCATTGAGGTCTTCAGGGTTGAAAATGGCAGGGAGTGCCGCCCTGTTTACTGTTCCGTCTGCCTTCATGGCGTCTTTCCCTACATTGCGGGTATCAGGAACCTGCTTTGCCAATACAATAATTTTTAATCCCATAATTTAAATTTGAATTACGCTTTTGTTATTTAGAATGATTTTACAAATCACGCTGATTTAAAAGCTTTTATACATAAATCAAACAAGCAAATTTAGCCGAGAAACAAGCGCAAACAAGTATAATGGCTCTAAATAGTCCGTATCCCTTGTGTTATAAAACACATCACAATTGGCGCATTTAGGATAAGTTGACATTCGTTGACATCCTAATTTTTGGCTCGCTGACATTAATGCCCTAATTTTGTCCCCTGAATAAAAGTCTGTTGTATGCGTCTATTTATTGTTTCCTTTTTCCTTCTCGCCATCGCTTTTGTTTCGTTTTCCGAAGACCGGTTTAATGGGTACACCACTCCACAACCCAATACGGTTGTGCAAGATGCGAGCGGCATACCCGAACATCTAAAAGCCTCTTTTTTACGGGCAATGGAATTTTATCCTGAGCTTGCCGACCAAAATATTCAGTTTAAGCAAGCCAAAATAAAAACTACCCTGAATGTTCGCCCTACGTTAGCATCAGTGCTGTTTAAAAAGAAGGAAAACCGGGAATACATTATTCGCATCAACAACCGCACCGATAACCAGGAGATTTTAATTGATGACATTCCGTATGAAGCACGGGTAGGTTTATTCGGGCACGAGCTGGCACACATTGTGGACTATAAAGGCCTGAATGCCTTTCAAATTATGGGGCGCGGCATTGGCTATGCCTTTCCCGGGTACCACGAATCCTACGAAAAATACATTGACTTGATAACGGTGGAAGCAGGCCTAGGCAACCATTTGTACGAGTGGGCTTCGTATATACAGGAGCACCCGCATGTGCCACAAAGCTACAAGCTGTTTAAAAAGCAGTTTTACATGCAACAAGACGATATTTTAGACGCCATACAAGAGGTGAAACTGGGGAATTTATCCAGCGAATTTTAACACCCCATACTCCCAAAAGTTTTATTATATTTGCGGCGCCTTTAAGCAGACAGTTCGAAATCCATCCTGTCTCTAAAAAAAACTAGGAATAAAGCAGATACCTTTCGTGCTGTGCCATTTCAGGCAGGGCAATTTCTCCAACTTTCCATAGTTTTCCTGTTTCGGGTGGATGTCGTTTTTGCGGGCAACAACAACGCGTAAAATACTATTGAACAATCATGAAAAAAGCGGTTGTATTATTATCCGGCGGATTGGATTCTGCCACAGCCCTTTACCTGGCAAAAAGCAAAGGTTTTCAGGTTACAGCCCTGTCGTTTGATTACGGGCAGCGCCACCGGGTAGAGCTAAACCTTGCTAAAAAACTGGCGAAGCAAGCCGGGGTGGCAGCACATAAAGTGGTGGAGTTGAAACTAAGCGATTGGGGCGGCTCCTCCCTTACCGATACCTCCATGGAGTTGGAAAAAGGAGACGTACACCGAAAAGATATTCCGGTCACCTACGTTCCTGCCCGCAACATGGTTTTTCTGTCGGTTGCCGCTTCACTGGCCGAAGCCATCCAGGCCCGTGATATTTTTATTGGCGTAAGCGAAGTGGATTATTCAGGGTACGTAGATTGCCGCCAGGAGTTTATTGATGCCATGGAGCAAGCCATTAACAAAGGTACCGTTATGGGAGCCGAAAAGCAGCAACCTATAAAAATACATGCCCCCTTTGTACACATGACCAAGGCGCAGGAGCCCTCGATGAACCTCACCGCTCGCCTCCCGCGCCGCGCCGCG
>JAUIMD010000622.1 GCA_030433225.1 Bacteroidia bacterium | reverse complement strand
GGCAACCTGCAGAGTTAGCCAATCGTTGAATTTTCGGCCCACTATTACCTGCCCGAAATACGAGAATCGGCCCATAAATGAATAATGCTCGCCAAAATTTTTATCCGGTTCGCCACTTATGGCCATATTTCCGTAAACAGACAAAGCAATAGGTACGGTATTTTTTCGGGTCTGTTCCAGAATCGTCCATTTGGCATTAAAATCGTGCATCATTTTACTTTTGGTAATGCCATATCCCACCTGAATATTCTGATAAACCACGTAGTTGAGCCCCAAGCGAATGTTGGCAGCAGGTGCATAAATTCCCCATAAATCGGACTTCCCGTTTTCAAAGGTGCCAAACTTATGCTGAATTACCATTTCAAGCGTTTTGGGGTACGGTATGTAAGAGGTTTGATTATCAATTAACAACCCACTTTCAAAAGGGGCACGTACAGGTTTATCCTTTTCTTTCACCTCCTCCGGGGCTTCTTCCTGGGCTATAGCTAACGTAAAAATCAACAATCCAAGCAGTATCGAAAATAAATGTTTCATTCCAGTAAGTTTTTAGGATATTATCAATTGTTTTTAGCTCCCTCCTGAATCCACTTCAGTACCAGTTCTGCCTGCGAATTGGTGTATTTTTGCGGATGTCCGCCCTCAGGTAGTGGCTTGGTATAAATGGTGCTTATTTCAGGCGTTTCGGTATTAACATAAGCCGGGTCCGACAGTAAAGACTCATAGGCATCACCGGTGGTAAGTACCGGTTTAAAATTGTCTTTATGGCACCCTACACAAGCCTGTTCCACAAATATGGGTTCTATATCCAGGCTAAAGCTCACCGTATCGGGCAACGGAATTTCTGGTTCCACAATGGGTTTGTACTCGCAGCGAACCAAAAGGGAAATCACAAGGATAATTCCGGCATATATACTTAGTTTCTTCATTTTGCTGAATGATTAATGCTACAATTGACGCCTTACGGCATATTTTTATTCAGTTTGGATTGGCATTGCTGTAAACAAGAAAGAGACCTTATCGAGCCTCTTTCTTTTAAAATTTGCTTAGTTCAAACTAGCCAGCGAATTTTTCAGCAAAGCCCTTACATAGGTTGGATTGTGCGTACCGTAACTGTGATCCTGGTACACCACCATGTAGTTATAAATTGCTTTGGCATGTCCGGCAGAAACTTTACCACTTTTAGGTGCATAGCCAACAATTTCTCCTCCCTCTTCCTCTGCTTCCATTACGCCGAGTTCGGTCAACTTTGCGCCAAGGGCAAACAGTTCGTCATGAATTTCATGGTGTAAATCTTCCACCAGTTTTTCAGCATTTTCAGCCGAAGTATGACATGTTGCACAACTCTCGAACGATACCGCTAAACTATGATCTTTATTGGCCATGTGGCAATCTATACAAGCGTTGGATAATAACTTGCCATGCCCGTTAACTTCGGTCGGATAACTTTCTCCTCCAGGGATGGCTACCCCACCCGAGGCATGCAGTACGTTCCCCTGAACGCCGTAATGTGGTCCCCAATGCCCGTTTACGCTTACCGAATCGGTAGAAGCTACGTTGGGCACATTTCCTCTATCGCGCGCCTGATGGCATTGCAAACACATGTTGCTGCTGCCAAAATCTTTAAAGGAAATTGAGGCATGATCCGGAGATTTAGAACCAAAAATGGTTTGGGATACTACGTCATCAAAGGTCAGAGCCCAGTCGTTTTCGCTGTATTCTGTATGTACATTGTGACAGGTTTTACACGCAATGGGTGTTTGGTTGGGCTGACTTACTGTACCTATATCACCAATATCCGTTAAATCT
>JAUIMD010000621.1 GCA_030433225.1 Bacteroidia bacterium | reverse complement strand
GCTGGATGCCGAAGAACATTTTCAGTTGGTGGTGGCACTTGCCAATGAGTTGAGTGCAAGCAAAAAAATTCCGCCACACCTGGTGGTAGGCATTCCGCATCTTTCCATGAAATATGAGCGCGTGCGTGACCTTACCTTTAGCGTTTCCAACGTCAATCCTTATGGCGATGCTGTGTTGCCGCCCTTTTTCAACGATACCGTTTGTGGAGGAGGGCAGCAATTTCTGGCATTTTTATGCACCGAAGCCGTGCCATGGGTGGACAGTTTGTTTTCAACCACGTCGCAAAAAATAATTCTGGGGCATTCCCTTTCCGGCAATTTCCTGGCCAATCTGTTACAGGCTGAGCATGTGTTTACCCATGTACAATTGTACGACCCAAGTATTTGGTACAGTGAGGGGGAGGCATTAAGCAGCATTATCCCCGGAAAGCCATTCACAGGCAAAAGTCTGTATTTGAGTTACCAGCACAATCCGGCTTTTCATGGCAATTGGGCCAAAGCGTTTCACGAGTTTTTGGCGGAAAACGCACCTCAACCCTACTGCGGAAAATCCTTTGAGCAGGAAAATCACAAATCCATTTATTTGCCTTCCTTTTTAGATGGAATGCAATGGTTGTATGCCGATTACCGCAACGCCCATTTCCACCTGAAAAAGGAAAAACCCTACCAAACAAGGCCTCAATAATATGATGAACCGCATTTTCAGAACGCTGCATGTATGGCTGGGCCTGTTGTCAGGAACGGTGCTTTTTATCGTTTGTCTTACGGGCAGCCTCTATACGTTTAGGGCACAAATTGAAAATGGATTGAATTACAAAAACCTTTTTGTAGAGAAACAAAACCTGCCGGCATATTCGCTGGATTCCCTGCAAACAGAATTTAACCGGCAAGGATTGCGCATTACCCGCATTACCGTATACCCCAAAGCCAATCGCAGTTATGAGGTAAGCTACCTTACACAAAATGGAAACGCCACCGGATTTTGCTATGTAAACCCATACAGCGGTACGGTTCTGGCTCAACGAAAATCACCATTAAGCGGTGTATTTGAGGTAGTTTTGGCGGTGCATAAAAACCTGCTGATGAGCAATGCCGGCAAGCAGGTGGTGGCGGCCTCTGTGCTTATTTTTGTAGTACTCATGCTGAGCGGATTTGTACTGTGGCTTCCCCGAAAACTTAAAGGATTAGCGTCCGCTTTGCGCATGAAAAAAGCCAAAAACACCCCTGTAAAAACCATCGATCTGCACAAAGTTCCGGGAGTTTATTCCCTTCTTCTTTTGTTTATCATTGCTGTTATGGGCTTGTACATTGCCTATCCGTGGGTAAAAAGCACCTTGCTGGTTTCTTTGGGTGGAAACCCGGTGCTATCCAAAGCCACGGCAACCCAAAAGGAATCCA
The DNA here is from genome assembly GCA_030433225.1 of Bacteroidia bacterium. Taxonomy (GTDB): domain Bacteria; phylum Bacteroidota; class Bacteroidia; order Bacteroidales; family UBA5342; genus JAUIMD01. The sequence continues at coordinate 409 of JAUIMD010000621.1, read as the reverse complement.
TAAAAAAAGAACTGGCCGGCTCTTTTGCAGAAATTCTTCAGAAAAAGATGCAACAAAACACCTTGCCCCAAGACTCAATTCCTCCTGCAATTCAACACATTATGAATCAAACACAAGAGCGCCTGCCCTACCCGGGCATCACGACGTTAGTACTACCCAACCCGGAAAATCCATCCATACGTGTTAACAAGGTAAACCGTCAATCCATTTTTAAGTCGGTTTTTACCGATCAACTGGAGTTTTCCAGTTCCGGTAAGCTGATTGGCAGTCACCTGTTTCGGGACAAATCTCCCGACCAAAAACTAACTGCCATTTCTCTCCCTTTACATACCGGTGAAATTTTTGGCTGGCCAAGCCTGGTGCTCTATTTTTTAGCAAGTCTGGTAGGAGCCTCTTTGCCGGTAACCGG
>JAUIMD010000620.1 GCA_030433225.1 Bacteroidia bacterium | reverse complement strand
GTCGCAACATGGCCATTGATAAGGCACGCAACTTAAAGGAGTTTGCCGAAAAGCTGGCGATCATACCCCCCGAGTCGTTGCTGTTTCACAGCCGGCGGCAGGGCATTTCAAAATGGTTGATGGCACGCGGGGAAATATCCCTGGCAAAAAAACTCAGCCCCATCCGAATCGAAGATTTTCAAAGTACTTCTGAACTACGGAAAAATACCCTTAAAATGTTTGATAAAGCTCGTTTTGATAAGCTTAACGGGCAAATTATACGCTTTGATCCCAGCTATGTTAACAACCGGCATTTTGTGCACCAAATTGGGAACGGCTCCCTCGGGGGGAAAGGCCGGGGGGTGGCCTTTGTGAGCCACCTGACAGAAAACATCAATTTTAGCCAGATTTTGCCGGAAATAAACATCCGCATCCCCTGTACTACCTGCATTGCCAGCAACGAGTTTACCGACTTTATTGAAGGGAATGACCTGTACCAGGCCATTTTTTCGGATATTGACTACAGCGAACTGCAACGTATTTTTGTAAAAGCGGAATTGCCACGGGAGGTAAACAATAACCTGCGGCAGTACATTAAACATGTACATCACCCCATCGCAGTGCGCTCGTCCGGTTTGTTTGAAGATTCGTTACTGCAGCCATTTGCCGGCATATATGCCACCTATTTATTGCCCAACAATGCGCCCGATGATGAAGACCGTCTGGCTCAATTGGCTCAGGCCATTAAATTGGTATATTGTTCCATTTACAGTCCTAAGGCCAAAGAGTATTTCAGAGCCGTAAACTATAAAATTGAGGAAGAAAAAATGGCGGTAATCCTTCAGGAGCTGGTGGGAGAATCCAACCACAAACGATTTTACACCCAAATAAGCGGCGTGGCGCAATCGTATAACTACTACCCCTTTAGCTATATGAAACCCGATGATGGATTTTCGGTTATGGCGGTAGGGTTGGGTAAGTATGTGGTGGGTGGAGAAACCTCGTATCGGTTTTGTCCCAACTACCCCGATTTGGAATTACAATCTACAGCCGATGCGGTAAAAAATACGCAATCCTATTTCTATGCCCTCGATTTAAAACACTGCTGCCCTAACCTGCTTGAAAACGGTGAAGATGCCAACATTGTAAAGCTGGACCTTTCAGAAGCCGAAGAAGACGGCAACCTGAAACATCTGGCCCAGGTGTTTGATTATGAAGACATGCGCCTGACCAATAATTTCGAAGCCCGCGGCCCCCGTGTTGTAAATTTTGCCAACATTTTAAAGTACGATTATATTCCACTGGCCAAAACCATTTCCATTTTGCTGGATGTATTTAAACAGGCGTTAGGGGCACCGGTAGAAATTGAATATGCGGTAGACCTGAATCCGAAAATAAAACACAAACCCACCTTTTACATTTTACAGATAAAACCCTTGATTCAACCGGATTTTATGGTGGATTTGGATGCCCTTGAACTGGACAAAAGCAAAGCCATTTTAATGGCATCAAAAGGCATGGGAAATGGAACTGTAAAAGACATTACCGATGTGATATACTTTAGTGCAAAAACCTTTACCACCACCAACACCGAACAAATGGCCCGGGAGGTTGAGCAACTCAATGCCCAAATGGTAAACGAAAACCGCAGCTATGTGCTTATTGGCCCAGGCCGCTGGGGAAGCCGCGACCGGTTTACAGGCATACCCGTAGTTTGGCCACAGATCAGCAATGCCAAAGTAATTATTGAAATTGGCTTACAGGATTTTCCTCTTGAAGCCTCTATGGGTTCCCATTTTTTCCACAACGTTACCTCCATGAATGTAGG
>JAUIMD010000619.1 GCA_030433225.1 Bacteroidia bacterium | reverse complement strand
GTGCCTACGACCGTATTTTAAAAGTGGCCCGTACCATCGCCGATATGGCCGAAAGCGAGCAGGTTCAATCCAGCCATATTGCCGAAGCCATTCAATACCGGAACCTGGATCGGGAAAATTGGGCGGGGTAAGTCTATTCAGGGTTTAGCTCTAAGCGAAGCCCTGAATAAGCTCAAGCGAAACCCTGAATAAAAACCCGTTGACCGTGATTTGCAATCATGGTCCTGGTAATTAAGGGATTTGTAATCCCTGCATAATCAAGAATCATTCATCTTTGAGTAACACCAAAGGCATTGCAAATACCGGACGACAGAGAAGCGGCTTAATGCCACTGATTAGGCTGAGTATTCTTCTATGTAGGTAGATTAACTTTTATGTTCAATAGTTCCCTTGGCTTCTGTAATTTCATCTTGCGAGTTGGAGAGCAGAATTAAAGTATCATCTACCTCTAAAACGGTAGAGCCTTTTGGGATAAAATATTTCTCATCGCGCACTACCATGGCAACCAGCGTGTTTACGGGCAAGCCCACTTCCATAATTTTTTTTCCAACAGCGTAATTGTCTGCCTGTATGGTTACTTCCTTCATAATGGCTTTGGGGTAATTGGTCATAAATGCATCCAATGGCGAAACCTGTTTTACTTTTTCGGGCAAGGAAACATGTAGCCAATGCGCCATTTTAGAAAGCGTGGTTCCCTGTATTAAAACAGAGGTGACTGAGATAAAAAATACGATGTTAAAAATCATATCTGCTTTATCAATTCCGGCCATTAAAGGGTAGGTGGCAAACACAATGGGAACTGCACCTCGCAAACCTACCCACGAAACAAAAAAACGTTGCCGCGGGCGCATTTTAAAAGGGATGAGGCTAAAAAATACGCCGATAGGACGTGCCACCAAAATTAAAAATACCGAAATAAGCAGGCCAATTCCAAGAAAAGGCACTATTTGACTTGGAAATACCAGCAACCCAAGGGTAAGAAAAAGTGCGATTTGCATGAGCCAGGCCAAACCATCGAACATTTTTAGCACGGTTTTTTTATGCACAAAATCGTGGTTGCCTAAATATACCGCACATATATAAATGGCTAAAAAACCGTTTCCGTTTACAAAACTGGTGGCCGAAAAGGTTATAAACATAAGGGCAATAACCAGCACGGGGTACAATCCTTCAAAAGCAAACTGAATTTTATTAATGATAAACAGGCTTACTTTTCCAAAAAGGAATCCGGCCAAAACGCCCAAAATCATTTGCTGAAAAAACAGCGGAATGATGGTAACAATACTTTGGTCGGGGCTAATAACCAGTGTTAAAAATGCAATGGTTAGCACGTATGCCATGGGGTCGTTGCTTCCACTTTCCAACTCGAGGGTGGGGCGCAACTTGCTTTTTAGTGCCAGGCTTTTAGAGCGTAAAATCGAAAATACGGCTGCCGCATCGGTGGAGGAAACTATAGAACCCAGCAAAAGTGACTCGTAAATGGTTAAATCGGTAATAAGAAATACAAAAACGCCGACCGTACAGGCGGTAAAAAACACGCCCAGGGTAGAGAGCGATATGCCTTTCCATAAAACGGGTTTAATGGATTTCCAATGCGTATCCAATCCACCCGAAAACAAAATAATGTTTAAGGAAACGATCCCAATGAACTGGGCAATTTTAGCATCGTCAAAGGGAATACCGATAATGCCCTCGGAACCGGCCAACATGCCAATTACTAAAAACATAAGCAGTACAGGAACGCCATATTTGTACGATGGTTTTCCTAAAACAAGGCTTACAAATAGCAGTAAAGAGCCTATTAAAAGCA
>JAUIMD010000618.1 GCA_030433225.1 Bacteroidia bacterium | reverse complement strand
TGGGGTTTGTATTTTCTTCGTACAAGCGTAAAATCATGCTCAAAAAGTAAGGCTCAAATATAAGAATAATTGCATGCTGCCGGTTTTATTTTTAGCCGGCTTAATTATTATCGTATTTTTGATCGCAAAACTGAAAGCATGCATCGAAAAATCATTATAGCCATCGACGGGCACTCCTCATGCGGGAAAAGTACACTGGCCAAAAACATAGCAAAACAACTGAAATACGGATACATCGATACGGGAGCCATGTACCGCACCGTAACCTTGTATGCTATTCGGAATAAGCTGATAACTGACGACTCTATACACGAAGATGCATTGCAGGCTGCCTTGAATGATATCAACATTTCCTTCCAATACAACGAAGAGAATCAGCACAACGATACGTATTTAAATGGTGAAAATGTGGAAGAACAAATCCGCACCATGGAAGTTTCTTCCCGAGTGAGCCGGGTAAGTGCCTTAAAGTTTGTGCGCACGGCCATGGTGGATCAGCAGCGTAAAATGGGTACGCAAAAAGGCATTGTAATGGATGGAAGGGACATTGGTTCAGTAGTGTTTCCCAATGCCGAACTGAAGGTGTTTTTAACGGCCAATGCCGATGTGCGGGCGCAACGCCGTTACCAGGAACTTTTAGGAAACGGCAAAGAAGCCAGGCTGGAGGAAGTGAAACAGAACCTGCTTGAACGCGATGAACTGGATTCCAACCGGAAAGAAAGCCCGCTGGTGCAGGCGGAAGATGCCGTTGTACTCGATAACAGCTACATGACCCGCGAAGAAGGTGCCCAATGGGTGGTGGAAAAAGCACAGCAAATTATTAACCAATAATACAGGAACCTATGGGAATAGTAGCCATCATTTTATCAGGACTTATTGCCGGATTTGCCGCCGGAAAAATTATGAAAGGCCGCGGATTCGGTTTTATCGTTAATGTGCTGCTCGGCTGGGCCGGTGCTGTTATCGGCAATTTTCTGTTTTCAAAAATGGGCATTTGGGTGGAAGGTGGCTTTATTCCGCATGTGGTAACGGCCATGTTTGGCGCCATTGTTTTACTCGCCGTTGTAAACCTGGTTTCGGGCAACAAAAGCTAAAACTGCTCTAAATAGTACGCCGGTACAACGGGCTTTGAGGCAATCAATCAATAAGTTAAATACGCTTTGCCGCAATGCCCCATCCCGGTAGGATATCCATTCCTTACAAATCTCAAAATTATACCTACATTTGCCCCGCATTTGGTTTTCGGATTGCACAACGCATGAAGAAATGAAAAGGGAATCCGGTGCTTATGTGGTTCGCCACGTAAAATTCCGGAGCTGTACCCGCAGCTGTAAGTTCTACTTATTTTTCTGAATCACCATCGCCACTGCCCCAAAATGGGGTGGGAAGGCCTCAGAAAAAAGAACAAGCCAGAAGACCTGCCAAACATCAATTTTCATAAGCTTCGGGAAAAAAGCTTTGAGATTTTCAGATACTTACAACATCGAAATTCTTCAAATCACCGAGGCACATATTGTTTGAATATGTTGCGACTTTTTTGGGTTTTTATAGGTTTAGTAGCCTTTTTTTTAACAGGTTGGGCGACCGAACTTTCATCATGGGAAGACTCCATCCGGCACATGGATAGGGATACTTTTGTCGTGCACGAAGTTTCAGTGGTATCCTCCGTTTCAGGAAAATACCAGGCCGGAACCAAACAGCTCGAAATTACCGAAACCCAATTGAATACGGTTGGTGGGGGCAATTTAACGGACTTGTTAAGCCGCTACACACCCATTTATGTAAAATCAGATGCCGGTGGCTTATCCACC
>JAUIMD010000043.1 GCA_030433225.1 Bacteroidia bacterium | reverse complement strand
TGAATTCCAACCCGTTAGAAATTATTTTTAGCTGGATAGGATCGTCGGATGCAGGTAAAAGCGCCGAAGCCAGCACCTCTGCTCCACCCATTTTTATTTTTATAAGTTGTACCTGTTTCTGGCCGTTTTGCAGGCCAACCGTAAATGCATATTGGTGCGCTTCATCTTTGTGCAAAAGCATTCCTGCCGATTCATCCTCGTTTTTTGGAGAGAAATACAGGCTGGTGGAACTCTCGAAAGTATGGTGCTGCAAACGCCTGCTGAGGTAAGCCGGAGTTTTGCGCTCTGCCGAAGTAACCGGGGCACACGCCAGCGACAGAAAACCTTTGTTGTCGGTTAACGAGTAATAGGCATTGGCCGGTCCGCGCAGCGACATCCACTCCATTCCGGGAATGGAATCGTTAAAGTCATCCACCTTTGTAAAGTTTCCGAACGTAATGGTGGAATCGCGTTTTACGCCTTCCATTTGAACGATGCGTGGAATTACCTCATCGCCACGGGTGATGTATGGGAATCCGTCTTCGCTCCACTGAACAGGCATCAGAAATGTTTCGCGCCCCAGGTTTTCAAATTCATTGTTTATAGGGCGGCAGGCTAAAAATACAGCCCACCACTGTCCGTTATCTTTTCGGATAAGGTCGGCATGTCCGGCACATGTAATAGGAAGGGGACGGTTTTTATCGAGGTGTTTCTGTGTTAAAATCGGGTTTTTGCTCCAGGGCGTAAATTTGCCTGTGGGTGACGTTCCCTTAAAAATTACTTCGCGATGATTTACCGAAGTTCCCCCTTCGGCACACATTAAAAAGTACTCGTTGTTTATTTTGTATAAATGCGGTCCTTCAATCCAAATGGGTTTTTCGGCCAGGTTTACCCCGCCATTCACCAGCATAATGCTTTCTCCATACGTTTTTTCGGTTTCCACATCAAAGGGTAGCACACGAATGGCCCGGTGACCTTCGTAGGTTGAACCTCCATCGGGTACATCGTTATTTACGATGTAGGCTTTTCCGTTATCGTCGAAAAAGAAAGAAGGGTCGATGCCGTGTACATCGGGCAGCCAGATAGGATCGGACCACGGCCCAAACGGGTCTTTTGTTTTTACAAAGAAGTTGCCACGGCGAATGTTGGTGGTAATCATGTACCAGGTTTGGTTGGCCGGATTGTAACTTATGGCAGGGGCAAAAATTCCTTCGCTCACACGTTGTCCGTCAAGCGGGAGTTGCTCGGGTCTGTCGAGTACATGCCCCACTTGTTTCCAGTTCATTAAATCGGTACTGTGAAAAATCGGAACGCCGGGATAATAGGAAAATGTAGAGGTAACCATAAAAAAGTCGGTGCCGTTTGTACACACACTCGGGTCGGAATACCAGCCCGGCAAAATGGAGTTGTAAAAATAATCTTCAGCAGGCAGAGGGTTCTCGTTGTAAAAATCGTCGTTGCCCTGGTAGGTGAAATAATCGAAATGAGCAACCAGACTATCGGAGGTAAATTGAGGCCGTTTAGTTTTTATGCCCGGCTTACACGATGTATGAGCAAAACCAAAAAACGATACCATGATTACCCCTTTTATTACACGGTCGAAGAAATTTATCTTCATAGTGATGGAATTAAATTATTATTTAGTTTTTATTGATCTATTTTAAAGTTTTGTAAGCCTTTAAAACATTTTCAGAAAACTAAAGTAATACCCCCATCATCCATGAGTTTTTAATTTTGAATATTTGATTTTCAATTTAAGATACAAGCACATAAACATCTGAAATAGTGCCTCTTGCTATACACAAACTTCAATAAAACAATCTATTTTAACGAAATAATGTACCCAATACATTACTTTAGAGTAAATAAAGGTTAATTTCATGAAGTAAATCAGTAACAAGTAATGGTGATATTTTCCTAAATAACCGAACTACTTCCTCTTTAATATGAATATGAAAATAAAAATGCCGATACTTTAAAAGTTACCGACATTCCTTCTAGAGAATTTTAAGGTTAATTTATTTGAGTAGGAGATTTTCCGTAATGCTTACGAAATACCGTGCTAAAATAACCGACACTGGAAAAACCACACATTTCGCTTATTTCGGTTACGGTGTGTTTTTTTGTAAGGAGGAGTTCCATGGCGCGTTCCAATCGGATGCTTTTGATAAAATCGGTAGGCGACTGGTTGGTCAGCGCCTTTACTTTTTTATATAAAAGAGAAGGACTTACATGCATTTCAGAGGCGAACAAATCTTTGGAAAATTCGGGATTTTCAATGTTTTCCCGTACCACACTTACAGCCTTTTTCAAAAACTGGTCGTTCAACTCATTTTCAAATATGGGCACCTCGCTTTCATCATGTTTAATGATTTTCAAGGCTTTGTCCCTAATAACTTCCCGGTTTTGAATTATCGTCTTAATACGCTGCTGTAAAAGTGTAACATCAAAAGGCTTGGTCAGGTAATCGTCGGCTCCCAAGCCCAATCCTTTTAACTGCTGGGCTTTTCCGGATAAGGAGGTCAACAGAATTACCGCAATGTGCGATGTTTCGTACGTGGATTTTATTTGCCTACACAATTCAAAACCATCCATTTTTGGCATCATAATGTCCGAAACAACCAATTCAGGCGTATGCTTTTCCACCATCTGCCAGGCCTTTTCTCCATCTTCAGCAATAAAAATCTGGTAATGATCTTTCAGGGCTGTTTTTAAAAATTCGCGCAGGTAATCGTGATCTTCCACGACTAATACTTTCATTAACGGTTTTTTGCCGATTTCTAGGCCAGGCTCCAGGTGATTGGCTCCTGCCAGATCGCTTAAGCCATACTCCATAGGCACACCTGTACTAATCTTAGTTTCGTTCAAATTTTGCGGTTTGGAAAACGGAATGACTACCTGGAAAAGCGAACCGTTTTTATCCTGACTCTGGCAGGTTATTTTTCCACCTAATAGCGATACGTAATTCTTTACTAACAAAAGTCCAATTCCTGAACCTACGATTTTTGAATTCACAGCGTTTTCACCCCGGTAATATTCTTTAAACAATTGTTTCTGTGCTTTTTTACCTATTCCAATTCCAAAATCCTGTACTTCCAACATCCATTTGTTTGCCAGGCTTTTAAAAGATACCTCAATTCTGGAATTTTCAAACGAATATTTTATGGCATTGGACAATAGGTTATCTATAATCTTTTCCACCACCATTTCGTCAATTGCAGTTTCACACATTACGGTATCCGCATGGAAATTGATTTTTAGATTTTTACTAGTGGCATATGCTTCAAACATCATTACACGATTTTCAAGAAACATTACAAGGTTTACCTTCGAAAAATTAAAGCGCTGTTTACCAATGTCCACTTTCTGAAAATCCATTAACTGTGTTACCACATTCGATAAACGATGGGTTTGCTCTGTCGCCAAATGCAAATAATGAATGCCTTTATCCGAAAGACCTTTCTCTTTATTTAGTTCTTCTACCGGACCGTTTATAAGGGTTAATGAGGTACGAATATCATGAGCTGTATTTACAAAAAAACGAATTTTTTCTTCGGAATGTTGTTTGCGTAACCTATCAACATAATACATAAAAAAGAAAATGGCCAATCCTAAAATAAACACAAAGATGGAGGTTTTAAAATACCAACGTTCCCAAACTGGCGGCACCAGTTTAATGCTAATGGAACGTTCAGCAATTACATCGGCAATAGAATCATCATACATGCGAATACGCAATACATAGTCCCCACTAAGGATATTTGAGTACGACAATATGCTGTTGTTATCAGGCTTACTCCACTGTTTATCCAGCCCTTCCAGTTTCCACGAAAATTTATACCCGGCCGATGAAACACCAATGGGCATCAGTTCCAGACTAAGGTTATTCTGGTAATAATTTAATGTTATGCTCTGAATACTGTCTATCGGCTTTTTGGGTAACAGCTCATCGATATCACGTATAGAACGTCCTGAAATGATCAGATCCTGAAAAAAGATCCTACCCTGCTCATTAGCAGGCTCCAGTTGAGCTGGATCTATAATAAGTCCTCCCACATTAGTGCCAAACATGAGATTTCCATTGCTTAATTTATAATGCGCATTTTGGTTGAACGAAACGTTGCTTAGGTTTTGCACCGAACGAAAAGTGAAAGCGGTTAAATCATGTTCACTGATTCTGCACAATCCCTGTTCGGTACCTGCCCACAAATAACCGGTAGTATATTCAAGACAGTTTACAATGTTTGAAGGCAAACCAGCATCAATGTTGATTTGCTTCAACGTTTTGGTTTTCAGGTCATAGAGAATTACACCGTCCCCACTAGTGGCCAGCCATACTTTGTTGCCATTTTTATAAATATCATATACCAGAAAGCCATCCACCAACACCTGAATGGCTCCGCTCTTTTTGTTAAAAAGCAACAGGCCATAGGTAGTGCCAATCAGCAACTCTTCCGGGGTGTAATCCACCATAACATGTACGGTAACATCACTGTATGAATTAAATTGGTCCGTTTTAGTATCATAATGCACCAGGTCACCCCGTACACCTCCAATCCAAAGATCGTTCTGAGCGTCTTTTTCAATATCAAAAACAAAATTATTTTTAAAAATCCCTCCGTTAATTTCGTTACTATAATGAGAAATTTCCTTACCTGTGTTTTTGTCAATTACATACACACCGGATGAATAAGTTCCAGCCCAGATATTTCCATCCTTTGCTTCGCACAACGACAAAAAGACCTGGGCGTGTTCCTGCTTGTTATGATAAAAGGATTTCCAACGATTTTTATTGGGTTCCCAGCGACTTACTCCATTATTTGTAGCAAACCAAATATTTCCTGATGCATCTTCCAATACATCATTTACATCATTATTTACCAGTGAGTTACTATTATTTACAACGTGCGAAACCTTCGTAATATCTGACCCTGCCAAATCAAAAAATGATACACCTCCACTATAGGTGCAAATCCATACTCTGCCGTTTGGTGCGCAATAAATATCATACACACCATTCCCTTTTAAGGAAGACGTATTATCAGAATCTTCCTTATACACTTCAAGTACATTACCAATTTTATCGATGTTCCAGATTCCCTGGCCATCCACCCCGATAAAAAGTGAATGATCAGGCAGTATTTCAATGTCTAATATGGGTTGATTTGGAATATGCTTCAGGTATTTCATTTCAAGGGAATCATCGATAGTTTCGATTTTATACAGCCCGTTTGCAAAAGTTCCCAACCATAAATCCTTCGTTTCCGGATCATAATACATACTGGAAACGATTCCATCATTATCATCCGGAAATTGGAAAAAGGTATAATGCTCTACGGTTTGACTATCGAACACCATAATTTTATCACCCATACAGCAAAAAAAGTGGAAGTCATCCTTCCAATACAAATGATGTATGCTTAAATTGGCGGTATGGCTTTTCAATCCCTGCTCAACAGTATAAGAAAACAAACCGGTCGAGGAAGCTATCCACAATTTTCCAATCGCATCCACCAAAACACTGTTTACCGATACGTACGAGTTATTGATGGTTCTGGATAAATTCAATACCAGCTCAAAACGGTCAAGAATAGAATTGTATTTAAAAATTTGGCCATTATTGGAGTAAGCATATAGATTGCCCAATCGGAAAACGATTCCCAGGGTTATAATATCACCCGTTTCGTAGGGCAGCCGGTAAAGGCGTACATCTCCTTGCGAGTAGCGCACCACTCCCATTTTTGAAGAAATCCATATAAAACCATGATCGTCGGAACACACCTGATTGGCTTCGCGGATGGAAATTCCGAATTCCTTATTGAGATTGTAAAACTCGATATTGGCAACATTGGCCTTAACGGTGCAGAAAGCAAACAGCCCAAATATCAGAAAACAAAGAACTATCGCTTTTTTAAGCCTCTTTTTCCGTCCTTTGTTTTTATTACCAAACATTCCTAGTATTTTCCTAGCCACGGTAGGTTTTTCATTTTCCGACAATATTATAAATTCTGGATCAGAATTAGCCAATGCAATACAGAATACCTGTTGCGCTTTTTGCCTTAAAAAAAGAAAAGAGCAGGGAAACCAATAAGCATTTCCCTGTCTTTTGATCACTAAAAACTACTTGCTAATATGAAAAATCCTCTTTTAAAACTTTCTCATGTCCAACAATATACACGCCCCTTTGCAGCCCCACGGTTGCCTCTTTTCTTTTCACCCCTTTGCGCAGCAAAATGCCGGTGATGGAATATACATCCACCAATTCATTTTCGTCGTAAGTGGTTATTTTGGAGTCGTTTATTGCGGTATTTATATAATCGTCGGAGTTGGACAAATAAATCTCGTCTATTTTGATAGAGCAGCTTCCGTATGACCAAAAACCAATAATGTACAGATGCGATGGATCAACGCCTGCACCCTGGCCATTCGTCATGCTGGATAAATTCACCACCTGCATGGTTTTTCCGGCCATATCGTAGGTGGCGGGCGAACTCCAGTAATTGTTGGTATCGAATAAACGAAGCGATGCCCCACATCCGCCTGCCTGGGCGAGTTTTACCACCATATATTTATAGCCAGAGAAATCGACCCCGGCACTGTATTTCCATCCGCCAAAACCATATTGGTCGGTCACCAAGGTTTTGGTGGATTCGGTAAACGTTCCGGCAGTTCCATAAATATTGGGATTAAACAGGCCATTTTTCAATGGAAATGTGCTGGCAGTTACGGTAAAAACTTTAGAAACCGTATTGCCCAATTCACCAGTGTACGAAACGGTAACCTGTGTTTTTCCATCGGCAGTTGCAATAATGTTCCCGTTTACAATTTTTGCAATATTCGGGTTCGAACTCTGGTAAGTGGCACCCAGGGTAACATCTTTGGTGCGGCCACTCTGGTAAATGGCAGTTACCGAGAACGACGACATCCCACCGGTCAGCAAATCGATGTTTCCACCATCTACTTCCAGACTTTGCAGCGTAAGCTCTTCGGTGTTGTACCCGGTAAACGAATCATCGTAGTAGGTGTCTTCGTCAAAATCGGGTTCGGTGGTAAACCAGTCGATATCCACATATCCGCCGGTTTGTGCCGTAGCAATATTGAAAAGGCAGAATTTATTCCCGGTAAATACCGATAAATCGAATTTCATTTCCAGGTCGGTTCCCAAACTGGTATAGGTTTCGTTATCCAAACTGTAATAAAACGAAGCTTTGCTGGTAGTGTAGTTGGCCACGGCGCGCAGGTAAATTTCGTTTCCGCTAAGCGTTGCGCCGTTTACCGTAGTGCCGTTATTTTTTTGGATCAGCGTCTTTTTGCCTCCAATTACTTTCACCCCGATATAGGCATACGGATCCTGAAACACCGACAGACCGGCAATGTCGCCTTCCTGCATGTTTTCGATGTTCATTTTCAGCGTGCCGTACGAGTGCTCCAAATCCTGGCGATAGCCAAAAATGCGTTGGGTGAGCGTATTTTTTGCCCATATCAGATCGTTTACCACGCTAACGGTTTTCAGACGCAGGAAACCCGGATTTTCGGTTAACGACCATTTCGAGTCGTCGGGATTATGGCTCCAGCCCCACTGCATCCCCAACTGGTAATTGCGGAAATTGTCGGTGGTAGGCAGGATGGTTTCCGGGTAAGTTTGGCCCACATCGGGCTTTTGATACGTAGTTACACCCTTTCCGTTTACACCTATTTCGGGCCAGCCTTCCACCCAGGTAATGGGTTGCAAATTAGGAAAACGTCCATATGCACCTCTATCGTAAAACATGATAGACCACCACTCGCCGGTTTGCGTTTCTATAAGTGCACCCTGGTGAATGTTATCGTCATCCAACAATAATTTTTCTTCGTAAGGGCCGTAAATAGAGTTGGCACGCAGAGCAACCTGGTACGACGGCCATCCGCCATAGGTGGCATAGATGTAATATTTGCCATTGATTTTGTACAGGTGGCTGCCTTCGAGGCCTTCCTTAACGGTGTAGGTATACACCACTTTGTCGGTGCCCGCAACCAGATCGAAGTTTTCGTCGAGCTCGGCAATTTTCAGGGTATTGATGCCGTACACCACATAGATTTTGCCGTCATCGTCGAAAAATAAACCGGGATCGTAATACGAACCGGAAAGCTTTTTCTTTTCCCATTCCCCTTCGGGATCGGTTGCGGTAAGCAGGTAACTTCCTTCTTCGAGCGTAGTAAACAGCACGTAAAAGGTTCCATTGTGATATTTCAGGCTCGATGCCCACTGTCCGTGCCCGTAGTTGTCACAGTCATCCAGATTATAACAATCGGTAGCTTCAATTTTTTCGAGTGGATTGCTGCAATATTCCCAGTTTACCATGTCGTACGATTTTAGAATAGTGGCCCCCGGGAAAATATGCATGGTAGTGGATACCATGTAGTAAGTATCATCCACACGAATAACGTCGGGGTCGGGAAAATCGGCAAAAATCAGCGGGTTGGTAAAGGTTCCGTCGCCGTTATCAGCCGACGAACGGTAGGAAAAGTCGGGTCGGGGATAGTACTCTTCGGCATACTCCTGGAACCAGTGATAAATGGGCCACGGACATGCTTCAGGATCATTTAAGAATGTGTATCCTTCTCCTTCCGCTGGTGCTACATCAGTGAACTTTGCCAATAGATCAGCATTGGTGAAAAGTAGCCAGCTTACATTTCCGGCATCATCCGTAATTTTTTTAAAGTTGGCACCAAAGCCATCGCCGCCGGCAGTTCCGGTATAACCTTTACCCCAGGAAGCCCCGTATGCTTCATCAGCCCAGTCCATTTCAGTTACCATTATCGGGGCAAAATCCGAAACAGGTTTTATGTTTGCGTCCCACTCGCTCTGGAAAACTTCATATCCATTGGCACTTCCAAACCACCCTGGGTAAATATGTATGGCATAACCAATATTTTCTCCTTCTATTGGATTTACAGCGTATCCTTTGTATTGCGACTGCCAGCCCGATCCGGGAATCCATAACACGTTATCAAATCCATTTGCCCTGATTTTATTTACAATCGGCTGAAAAATCTCTTTTAACACATCAAAATGCGCCTGGGTGTTGCTGCCCACTGTGCCATCGGCTAGCTTAATTCTTACTGGCTCATTAGCCAGTTCAAACATCACCTGATCCATTTTCAGAATCTTCGGGTGAGAGGAAACAATGTCCCATACCTTCAGTAAATATTCCGCATAATTGTAATCATCCTCCACACCAATTACTTCAGGACTAACACCGGGAGGACGTAATACCACGTATAAACCTTTTGAAACGGCGTATTCGGCCATGGGAATAAAAACCTCATCCAGGTATTTCCTGAACCTTGTCTCGTTAAAACAGTTGGGAAGTTCGTGACCATCCGGAGTACAACCCGGAGTATTGCTCCAATACGGGTCCATATGCAAGCGAAGAAAATTCATTTTCCAACCTGCATTCATCACCCCGTTAATAATTCCCTTGTTATAGCTCAGACAACCGTTTACGTCGTAGTTATTCCAATATTTACCTCTTTCGTTAAAATACGGGCTGTAAGTTTGTGCAAAGCCATGCAGTTTGACCACATTTCCGTGTGGATCGGCCAGGTTGCGCCCTTCTACATGCAATTTTGGAGTGGCCATTCCTTCCCAGGCATAGGTCCATTGCCCGCTTATACAAAACAGAAACAAAACAGCAGCTGCGTAAAAAAGTCGCCCGCCTGAACTCACACCAAAAATCCGTACAGCGGCCCACGGCCATGCCGCGTTTACGCGCCTAAAGCAGGTAATGTATAATTATATGATATTTATGTATTTATAATCAATTAATCGGTCTTTA
>JAUIMD010000617.1 GCA_030433225.1 Bacteroidia bacterium | reverse complement strand
GCGGGGGCAACGCATGCAGTTGAACTGGAGCTTTTCCGGAAAAATTGACGAGTCGGTGGTGGCGCTGGACGCGGATTGGGAACAGTACAACCAATCGAAAAACGTGAACATGGTAAAAATGTCGAAACGTACGGCATTTGTGCAAAACAACTATGTATTGCTTACCCCCGCCAGTTTCTGGTATCCGGTGGTAGGAGTGGGTTTTAACCCGCAAACGCACCTGAACCGGCAAATTGTGTTTACCCGGTTTAGCCTGGAAGTAGAAAGTATGAAAGGACTTACTGTAATAGCACAGGGAACCCCTGAGGTAGAAGGAAATACATGGCGCTTCCAACCCGATACCCGCCTGAGCGGATTGTCGGTAATTATGGGGAGGTACACGCAAAAGTCGGTGGTTGCCGATGAGGTAACGTATAACCTGTACCATTTGGAAGGACACACGTTCTACGAAAAATATTTTCCGCTATTGGGGGATACTTTGCCAGACATTATTCGGACCCTGAAAACGGATTTTGAGCGGGAACTGGGTTTATACTACCCCTTTAAACGCTTTAGTATGGTAGAGGTACCGTGCCAGTACCATGCATTTCCACAACTTTTGTCGGATGCCTTTGAGGCCGTACAACCTGAGTTGGTTCTGCTAAACGAAAACGGGGTAGGGCTTACAGGATCCGATTTTGCCAACCTGCAAAAACAGGAAACCAACCGCAACCGCCGAGGCAACAACGAACGCACCCCAATGGAGGTGGAGGTAAGCCTCTTTTTGCAATTTGTGAAAAATACCTTTTTTGCAGATATTGAACGAACAAGCAGCATCATGCGCTGGTCGGGCGGTGGGCAAAACAACCGCAACAAGTTTCAAAACCTGGGGTACGAGGCCAATTCCACCAGTATTTTTCCCATGTATTACAACCATATGGCCGGGTTTTATTCCACCAAGGCTCCTTATTTTAACCAGGTGTTGGAATCGTATTTTAAAGAAGGTTTCCAAACCTCATTTGAGGAAACACTGGAAGGGGGAATGACGGCAAGTGAAAAGGCAAACCTCCTTTTGCAGGAAAAAAGCATGACCGAAATTCTTGAAGAAGAAAGCCGTGAAGATTTTGGTGCCGTTGTTACACAAAAAGGAAATTTCCTCATATCCCTTATTCAACACGAAATTGGGGGGCCGGCTTTTGATTATTTTCTCTACTACTTTATTGAAGACAATGCCTATAAAAACCTCACCTTCGATGACTTTAAGCAAGGTTTGCGCGACAGTGCACACTTTGACCTGGAGCCCTACCTCGAAGAATGGCTGCGCATTAATAAGGTGGCGACATTTATTACCAGCGAGGTGGAAGTGGTGGAAAGCAAAGACGATAACGGGCCGGTGTACCTGGTGAAATTTCAGGCCACTAACCATGGCGATGCCACAGGCGTGCTGTATGTAAACATGCGCCTGGCCGGTGGAGGAGGAGGCTTTATGGGAGGGTCAAGCACCAATGAGGAACGTTTTTATGTAGTAAAACCGGGCGAAACCAAAGACATTCAAATCAGTTTATTGGACCAGCCCCGTATGGTGCGCCTGAATCGGATGATTGCGTCAAACATACCGGCCAGTACGTTGCATTTTGTCCGCCGGCCTGAGCAAAAAGAATACCCTACCGATGAGTATGAACGTACCTTGGCAACTCCGGTAAATAACATAGGGCTGAACGAAATTGTGGTGGACAATGAAGACGCCGGTTTTCAGTTGGTTGAAAATAAGCAGGTAAGCAAATTAAAAGCCTACATTGAGCGAAACAAAGTGAGCAATGCCGATAAATACAGCACCGTAAACCGCTATCCACCTTAC
>JAUIMD010000616.1 GCA_030433225.1 Bacteroidia bacterium | reverse complement strand
CCCATCCGCTTTAAACTTTGGTCCAAACTGGCCATCAGGTATTTTCTGCTTCCATGATTTCCATACGGGCCATCCCACATGTCGTACCCGGCTTTGGTGGAAATGAATAGCTCATCGCGGTAGGGCAGTAAATCCTGTTGCAAAACTTTGCCAAACGTACTTTCGGCAGAGCCATACGGGGGACCGTAGTTGTTGGCTAAATCCAAATGGGTAATGCCGGCATCAAATGCAGCTAATAAAATATCCCTACAATTGTTGTAATCGTTAATGGCGCCAAAATTATGCCAAAGCCCCAGCGAAACAGCGGGCAATAAAATGCCACTTTTTCCACAGCGGTTGTAAGGCATGTGCGTATAACGGTTTTTATTGGGCTGGTACATATTTCTATAATTTTATACTAATTGGTATTTAATTACAATCTATCTTTCTCTTTGTCTTTTAGTTATCAAACAATTCGTCAATTTTATTGGAATATTTTTGCCAGGTAAAGTCCTGCACACTTTCACGTACATTGGCGGTGATTCCATAGGCTTTATCAATCAGTGGAATAACGGACGAAGCATCCGCATCAACCGGGAACAAAAATCCATTTTTACCATGGCGGATAATGTCGGTGCAATAGCCCGTTTCAGAAGCCACCGGCACCAGGTTACTCAGCATGGTTTCCAACAAAGGCACGGGGCCACCCTCCAGTTTTGACGTGGATAAAAACACATCGCATGCAGCATATAAAGCCGGATATTCTTCATATTCGGGGGATGCCACATACTCAAAATTCGGAAGGCTGCTAAGGGTGCTCCATGCTGGATACGCCTCCCACCCTTTGCCAATAAGCAAAAAGTTACGATGGGGCATTCCCTGCACAACCTCTAGCAATAAATCAGGGTTTTTACGGGGGTAATAAGCCATGCTCATGCACACCTTTCCATTTGCCCTATCATGGGGCTGAAACATGTCGCCATCCGACG
Source organism: Bacteroidia bacterium (assembly GCA_030433225.1). Lineage (GTDB taxonomy): Bacteria > Bacteroidota > Bacteroidia > Bacteroidales > UBA5342 > JAUIMD01. Next base: position 870 of record JAUIMD010000616.1, on the reverse strand, counting down.
CCAAGTGCATAATTTCAACTTTGCTTTTATCCAGCCCACTATCAAGCATTAACCGGGCATGTTCCTTATTTAAAAAAATTACTTTGTGCGCCTTGTTCAATACAAAACGCCGGTGTAAGGCCGAAAACCGATTTTTAAACTCGGGGTGGGTAAACATCACAATGCATTTTTTTTCAAGCAGCCAGGCATTTTTACGCAAGGCACGAATAAACAAATTGGGATGTAAAAAAAAGTAGGCATCCACCGTGTTTAAATCATCAAATGTTGCCGAATAAAAAACTTCTGATTTTTTGTTAGAATAACGCGATAGCCGGCGGGCCTTTGCACCTAAAATCCAATCTTTGGTGTTTTCATGCACCACGTAATTCAGGGTAGTTACCTTCCCGCTAAATCCTGGGGTTTTCTTCCATAAAATGTGGTGATATTTCCAGCCAAAGGCAAGGTATTCCAAAAGGTTCATGTTACTGTTGCTTGTTGAGTAAATTGGTATAAATGTCCATGGTTTTCTCCACAGTCTGTTCCACTGAAAAATGAGTACGTATGCGTTGTAGTGCTGCCACAGAATACTGCTGCAATATATTGGGGTTATGGTATAATTGCTGAATGGCTGCTGCCATTTGGGGAGCATTCTTCACCGGTACCACCAAACCACATTCTCCATCTTTCACCAACTCGGCATTTCCTCCGGCATTGGTAACTATCGGTACCGCCCCTAAGCACATGGCCTCAACGGTGCTGCGGCTTAATCCCTCATTTTTGTACGATGTTTGCATACACACGTGCGAACTTTTTACAATTTCAAGGGCATCATCCCTAAATCCCAACACCCGTATTTTATCGGCGTTAGCGTTTGCCGCAATTTTTTTCGTG
>JAUIMD010000615.1 GCA_030433225.1 Bacteroidia bacterium | reverse complement strand
ATAATTCTGTTATACAGGCGCCGGCTGTGTATTTAATTTGTTACGTAGCGCTTAATGTTGCGCGATACTTCGATGCGGTTAATGAGCGAATCAATTATGGTATCGTAGAGTTTATCGTGTAAAAAATTGTCTTCAATACCATTGTCAATGTTTGGGTTGTCGTTAACTTCTATGACATAGGCTTGCCCGTTTATTTCCTTCAAATCAACGCCGTACAGTCCATCTCCAATGAGCGAAGCCGCTTTAACGGCAGTGTCCAGTATGTGTTTAGGCACATCTGAAATGGACAGGGTCTCTGAATCGCCGGCCAGCTCATCCCCTTCACTTCCGTTCCAGTTGTAAATTTGCCAATGCCCTTTGGTCATGTAGTACTTGCAGGCAAAAATTGGGGTGTGGTCCAATACGCCAATTCTCCAGTCGAAATCGGAATACATAAACTCCTGCGAAACGACCATGTCCGATTTTTTAAACAGGCGTTCTAAAGCGGCGAGCATCTCCTGCTTATCATTGGCCTTTGTAATGCCCAATGAAAAGGCACTATCGGGCTGTTTCACCACAACGGGGTAAGTAATGCCTTCTATGTCGGCCGGGTTAAACAGGTTTTTGGTGTATATGCGGGTTTTAGGCGTACCAATTTTGTGTTGTTTAAATAACTCGTTCTGGTAAATTTTATTGGAGCAACGCATAATGGACCACGGATCGTCAATAACCACCAGTCCCTCGGCATAGGCCAGGCGCGAAAGTTCGTAGGTATGGTTATTTACGCTGGTGGTTTCGCGGATAAACAGGGCATCAAACTCGTTTATTTTATCAAAATCGTTTTTGGTTATAAACTCGGTATATACCCCTTTTCGGCTGGCGGCTTCCTTAAATTTTTTTAATGCTACCGGGCACGATGGGGGATTAGGTTCCAGCGGATTTATTAAAATGGCTAAATCGTATTTATACGCCTTTAATGTGGCTTTGTTAAAGCGTTTTTTGTCAAAATACTCCCGTGCAAAGCTGCCCACGTTTTCCAGTTCTTTTTCGGATATACGGTTGAGGTGCAGCGGAGTTAGCTTTTTAATAATCCAGCGTTCATCGCGAATGAATTCCACACGAAAAAGAGGGGTTTCAAACAACTGATACAGGCGCGATGCTATTTTTCGGGCTCCCCGGTTGTTGGTTTTTCCAAAATATACATCCAGCACATAATAATTTTCTTTTATGCTTTTTAAGGCCTCCTGAATCAATTCGTCAATTTCGTTTCCAATAGAGCGTATGATTTGCACGCTTTTAAAATCGCGAATGGTGGTGGCATTGGGTATTACCCGCTGCCCGCGCGCCGAAGCCAGCAACGATACATAATACCCATAGCTTTGGTATTGGTACGAGTTGCACAAGTTGAAAACCCGCAGGTTATTGTTAAGGTGGTATTCTTCGTTGGAGATGTAATCTTTAACCGAAATGATTTTGGCATTTACGTCCTGAAACTGCTTTGATTTCGGGTTGTTTACCACAATCAGGTTTTTGGTGGTTTGCCCGCTTTCCTGCCTTGAAATAATGAAGTGCATTTTCAGGCAGTCTTCTCCTGCGGTATAATAATCTTTTGCCGTGCTAATTTCCTTAAAGCCTTTAAGTTTGTACCACTCAATTAAGGAGGTGTTTTTGGTGTGTGCCTCCAGCATTACCTTTTCGCAGTGGCGCGATAAAGCCAGGTTACAGGCATGGGTGAGTAAAAAGCTACCAATCCCTTTGTTTTGAAATTGCGGCAAAACTCCAATGGAGTAAATACGGATGGAGCGTTTATAGTTGAACAAAATTATGGCTCCGGCAGGGGTCAGTTCTGCGGCCTGGTGTAGTTCGGCT
>JAUIMD010000614.1 GCA_030433225.1 Bacteroidia bacterium | reverse complement strand
CCAGATACAAAATTGGTGTACACTTTTATCAGGATGCCTCATACCCTGAGCGTTTAAAAGAATGCAGTGATGCCCCTCTTATCTTTTACAGCAAAGGACAAACCAACTTTAATAAACAGCACATAATTAGCATTGTAGGTACACGAAAGGCTACACATTACGGCCGGCAAATGACCGAGGCTTTGGTGGCCGATTTGGCACGGGCGCATCCCAATGCGGTGGTTATTAGCGGACTGGCTTATGGTATTGACATTCATGCGCACAAAGCGGCATTGGACCATGGATTGGAGACTTTTGCCGTTTTGGGAAGTGGGTTGGATAAGATATACCCGGCAGTGCACACCTCCACAGCACGTCAGGTGGTAGAGCGCGGTGCATTGATTTCTGAATTTCGATCAGGGGCTAAGCCCGATGCACAGAATTTTGTTAAGCGCAACCGCATTGTTGCGGGCATGTGCGATGCCCTCGTCGTTATAGAATCCGGTATAAAAGGGGGCTCCCTCATTACGGCAAACCTGGCCCTATCGTATAACCGCGATGTATTTGCTTTTCCCGGAAACGTAGGAGAGCCGCACAGTGAGGGGTGCAACAACCTGATTAAAACCAACCGTGCCGGCCTTATTGAATCGTATGCCGACCTTGAGTTTCAAATGGGCTGGGAGTCGCAAAGCAAAACACCTAAATCCTCAGGCATGGCAGCCCATGCCACCGAACCAGAAAAAATGCTGATGAATTTGATCAGGGAAACTCCGGAAGCCCAAATTCATTTGCTGGCTAAATTGGCCCAAATGGAACTGGGCGCCTTGCACACCCTGCTTTTTGAAATGGAGCTGAAAGGACTTATCTGTAAATTGCCGGGCAACGTTTTTGCTGTATCCTGATATTTTGTTTGTGTTTGAATTGTGGCTTTATTTCTTTCAATTGGAACGAAATTGAGAGAAAAGTGTAGTTTTTAGTCATAAAAAATGTTGAAATACAGAATATTTGTCATGTTATACAAAAAGGTGATTGAGTATTTTAGCCCACCAGGTTCTCCAACTAAAAACAAATTCTATTTTTACAATGAAACACAGTGTTATAGTATTGATTTTAATGTCCGTATGTATGATTGGATGTACAGATTCACAAAAAACGACTTCCACCGATAATCCGTTTTTTACCCAATGGGAAACGCCGTTTGGTGTTCCGCCCTTTGATCAGATAAAACCCGAACATTTTAAGCCCGCTTTTGAGGAAGGGATGAAGCAACACAAGGCCGACATTGCTGCCATTATTCAAAATGAAGCTGAGCCCACCTTTGAAAATACCCTGCTGGCTTTGGATAAAAGCGGAAGTTTGCTCACTTCTGTTGAGTTTGTGTTTAGCAACCTTACTTCTGCCGACACGAACGATGAACTGCAGGCCATATCTAAAGAAGTGTCGCCTCTGCTTTCGTCGCACTATGATGATATCAATTTAAATGCAGATTTGTTTAAAAAGGTAAAAGCCGTGTACGATAAAAAGGATGGCTTACAGTTAAACGAAGAGCAGGCCATGCTGCTGGATAAAGTATACAAAAACTTTGTACGGGGCGGGGCAGAGCTAGCGGCAGACAAGCAGGAAGAGTTGCGCGAAATCAATAAAAAACTCTCATTGTTATCCATCCAGTTTGGTGAAAATGTACTGAATGAAAACAAACGCTTTCAGTTAATTATTGAAGATTCAGCGGATTTATCGGGCTTGCCGGCCGCCATTATTGAAAGTGCAAAATCGGATGCCGAAGCCGCCGACATGAAAGGAAAATGGCTGTTCACTATTAACAAGCCCAGTATGCTTCCTTTTTTAACCTATGCGGATAACCGGGAGTTAAGGGA
>JAUIMD010000042.1 GCA_030433225.1 Bacteroidia bacterium | reverse complement strand
AAGCATGGTTTCGCTGCGCAACCCCAGCCGCAACGACTCAAGGGTGACCGCATCCGTAGATGCAATGTTTCCCAGATTTACGTTGGCCCCAAAATGTTTGATAAACCAGGTTTGCTGATCTAAATGTGGTGTTTCCCAAATTACAGTATCCACCGATAGGCCCATGCGGATGGATTTTATGAGTGCCTCGTTGGCACTGTGGTCTTTGTGAAATATGCCGGTGGTACCGCTTTCTTTAGCCTCACAAATTACTTTCCACGATCCTGCCTGCAGTTCCGTATTCATCATGCGTACCCAATCTTCCGGCAAAAACCAGCGCTTTGAGGTTTTACTGCCAACTTCTGAAAGTACCGTCATGTATTGCGAAAGCTCATGAATGATTTCACACTTTTTATCGTGAGGAATTTTAACATTCCCATCCGAAATTTCTACCACATCCACCAGGTACTTCCCGATAAACCGCCTGAAATCATCGTACATATCCCGAACAATAAACGCTTCAAAAACAGTTCCTCCAAAATAAGGACGAATACCTGCCTGTTTATACAAACTGATTTTTTCTTCCAGGTCGTTGGCAATAAGTGCAGTGGCCGAGCCAAATTTAACCAGGTCTACAAACTCGGCGCTTGACTCCAAAAAACTTTCGATTTCCCGAATTCCCAATCCTTTATCAATGACCATTGTAATGCCCGAATGGCGTTCTTTTTCAGGTCGGCGCGGAAGGAAGGGGAGATCGTAATTCATGGGGTTGGATTTAATTGATCAATTCAGTATAGCCGGTTTGCTGTCTGGCTTCCGGACAAAAATCGTAAAACTTTTTAAGCTCGGTAAAATTTTGCGCTTTCAGTTCTTTTAACAAGGCCATTGCTTTGTCGCCTTGCTTCATTTGAAAGTAACATACCGAAAGCTGAAAACGAAGTTCTTCGGTTTCTGAAATGTGCATTTTCAGCACTTTTTGAATTACCGATATGGCCTTTTTGTAATCCCGGTTGCCAATAAAAATATCGGCGTACACCGACCATAGTTCCACCTGTTCAGGGTTTACTTTTAAGGATTGCTCATAAGCGGCAATGGCCAAATCTTCGTGCCCCAGCGCCAGGTAACAATCGCCCAGCCCGCTTGAGGCCTCTTCAAATTCCTTATTTTCGTCCAGTATTTTCTTAAAATATTTAATGGCCTTCTGGTACTCTTTTCGTTCCAGGTAACTGTAGCCCATGCCCAGCCAGGCATCAAACCGGTTGGCTTCATCCTCCAAAGCCACATGGTATTGCTCAATGGCCTTTTCGTAATTGTTCAATTCTTCGTAGCACTCAGCAATTAACAGTGCTGCCTGACCCTCATTTTCTGCAAACTTGCCATACTCTTTGTAGAACTCAATAGCACCGTAATAGTCCCCTTTTTTAAAAAGGATTTGTCCTTTAAAAAACATGGCCATTTCGTGCTTATCGTTAATGGCGGTTACAAAATCAAAGGCTTCCATGGCCTTGTCGTATTCCTCCACCTTATCCAGGTAAATAAGGCCTAATGTAAACCACGCCTCCTCCTGGTATGGATCAAGGTCAAGTTGTTTATTTAAGTAATAAATGGATTTGCTGTAGTTTTCCTGCTCCAGGTAGGCCGTTGCCAATTCAAACAACAGCTCTTTGTTATCGGGGCTGAGGTTTTTTCCGGCTTGCAGGTATTTTATGGCTATGGCGGTTTGGTTATTGCCTAAAAACTGGTAGGCAATATCGATGCAGGCCTGTTCTTTATCCTCATCGTCCAGTTCCAGCACATGAGCAAAAGCAGCATCACTTTCATCAAACTTTTCCATTTTCAGGTATAGCTCGCCGCGCAGCATCCAGTAATCGGTATCGTTGCGCATTAACGACTCTATACGTTCCAATATTCGCCCGCTTTTTTGAAGCTTGCCCTGTCGCAGGTAAACTTTAGCCACTAGCAAATCCAACACGGTTGAATTAGGGTGCTGTTTAATGGCCTGTTCCATCACCTGAAATGCCTTGGTGAATTTCATGTTCTCCAGGTAATGCTCTACAATCGACTCAAACTCCTCTACATCAAAGTACGCAATGCGGTTGGATTGCTGCATATCTTCGTACCGTTTGATGATTTCTTCGTCCTGATGACCAAATGAGAAAAACTCCTGTTGCATATGGGTAATGTTTTAATCAAATTTAGAAATATTGGTCAACGCGTTGGTTTACACGACCAACCCGCTTTGTTTCAGCAGTTTTCAACATTCCTAACAACACTGATTTAGTGGCGCTTACGCCACAAAGCTACACTTTTTTAGTTTTCAAAAGTTATTAACATTCTGAAATTTAATTCTTTTTATACCGGTAGCCTGCCAAAAAGATAATGAGAAAAGTAACCCCTGTGGCTATGTACCAAGGCGCAGAAAGGGATACGCTTCCCGCACCGGCATATCCATGCATTCCGCCTAAAAAATAATTCACCCCAAAATAGGTCATTAAAACAGAGGCAAATGAAATAACGGAAGCCGCACTAAAATAATGTCGGCTGCCAAAACCCGGAATATGGTGCATATGCATTACAAAGGCATACACCAGGATGGTAACCAAACACCAGGTTTCCTTAGGATCCCAGCTCCAATACCTTCCCCAGGAAACATTGGCCCATATGCCTCCCAGAAAACAGCCTATGGTAATCATGTACAATCCAATTTCCATGGTCATTTGACCAACCGGGTACAATTCATCAATTAAGGTGTGCAGCCTGGAGGTTTTATTCTTCCCGGCGGCAATCATAAGAAAGAGGTTAAAATACCCGATGATAAATGCCGCTCCTAAAAAGCCGTAACTGGTGGTAACCATGGTTACATGAATCATGAGCCAGTACGATTTTAGTACCGGTACCAGGTGGGTGATTTGCGGATTCATAAAACTCATGTGCGAGGTGAGCATGGCAAAAGCAGCCATAATGGCTCCAAGCGAAAAGATGATGGCATTTTTACGCGAAAACACCAGGCCGGCCAGCATGGTGGCCCAGGCAACAAACACCACCGACTCGTACCCATTTGACAGGGGCATGTGGCCCGAAATAATCCAACGGGCAATCAAACCAAAGGTGTGAAACAAAAATCCTACAAAAAGAATCCACCGTATAAGGGTTTGCATGCTGCTAAAAATTCGGGCGCCGGAAAAGATTTTGAGCAATGCCACCACAATAAGGGCGAGCCCCATCAATCCATAAAACATGGCCAGGCGCTCAAAAATATTCAACTTAAAATACAAAAGCTCAGTTTTCTGGCGGAAGGCAGAAGGGATGGTTTGTGATCCATACGTATCCTGGTAATGCTGAATAAATGCCAGCGATTGATCAAACATGCTATCGTTGGTGGCAAAAAAACCGCGCAACAACTCCAGTGAGTCCCGTGAAACTTCTGCAGACAGTTCGGCCAGCGAAATCCATGGTGCCACAGGGTCCGTCCTATCCGGGAACATCATTGGGAGATTCCCGCTAATGAGCATGCGGCAAATCTGCACACGTTCATCCATGTCTAACAGGTGTTTGTCTTCGGTGCTGCGCTGGGGGGCTGGAATGGTCAGAATTCTGCCCACCTCCTGACTCAACAGGTAGGATCCATCTTCCAGGTTATAAAAGTCCAGAAAAGGTACGCGTTTATCGGTTATGCCAAGCCGGGTTAATGCCTGATGCTCGATGGTGGCCACCAAGGGTTCCCGCATCCAGTACGCCGGATCCCGAAACATACCCTGCACCACTTCCTGCGCCGACTTGCCATTGTAGGTTCTGCTTTTGGAAACTTTGCGCATCACCTCATCCGCAAAAACAATCATCGGTTTTATACGTCCATCGCCACTTTGCACCCAAAGGGCATTAAAGGTTTCGTTGGATTTATACGGTACACCATCCGCGTTTTGTGCAAAAGCGGAAGCCCCCAAGGTCAAAATAGCGAAGGAGGTCACCACCTTTTTATTGGCGCTACGTTTTAAGAATGAAACAAAACGGCTGTTTTTATCAAACAAGGCCATAAGTATGCCCACAATTAGTAAAAAGTATCCCAGGTACGACACCAATGTGCCCGGCTTATCCTTATTAACCGAAAGTACGGTTCCCATTTCATCGGTATCGTACGAGCTTTGAAAAAAGCGATAGCCCCGGTGGTCCAAAACATGGTTCATTTTTATTTCGTAGGGTTTCTTTATGCCTTTTTCTTCATCGAGCAAAGTAACCAGACTTTTGTAAGAGCTCGGGTTGCTGGAACCCGGGTAGCGCTCCAAAATAAAATCGTTCAGTTGTATGCGAAACGGAAGTTCCATTTTCTTACGGCTATAACCAAATTCCAATTTCACCCCTCCAACCTCTTTGGGGGTCATAGGCCCTTCCAGGCCGCTCCCCATAGGGATGGCCACCTCTGCTTTTTCGCCTCCTGCTTCAACATCCACCACTAAAATATCACCATGTTGTTGGGGGTTGAATACACCTCGGCTCTTCATTTTTACCGGCACGCCATCAATGGTAAACGATTTTTTAATGCTGTGAGGTTTCAGCACAGAAACCAAGGTCATTTCATCGTGCTGATAGGTTTCGTTGTTTCGGGTAGCTTTTAATTTGAAATATTTATCGGAGGTAATAAACACATTGTTTGATGCCCCTTCACGAATACTAATGGTGCCTTCCAGCCCAATATAGCGTGTAATTCCGGCTCCCAAAATCATGAAGATAAACGCCGAGTGAAACACCAGGCTTCCCAAATGCCCGTTTTTATACATTTGGTGCTTAAAAATATTGAAAGTTAGCGTACACATAGCGTAAACGTGAATTAGCTCAAACCACCAGGCATTGTAAATAAGTCCCTTAGCAGCTATGGTGCTATAGCGATGTTCAACAAAGGTTGCAAAGCCAATGGAAAACGCCATGACCAATAAGCTCATGCCCATAATTTCCATTGAAAAAATGGTGGAAAGAATTTTCTTCATACTTCAATTTTTGTCTTTAAATGCCACAATCATTTCCCTTTTCCCGGGCGGACCTGGCCTTCGTTCTACGCGAAACCCCACTTCTATCAAATCCCGCCTTACCTGTCCCTTTGCACAGTAAGTACATAAAACGCCGCCTTCATTCAGGTGTTCAAACAGGCGTTGAAATATTTTTTTGTCCCACAATTGCGGTTGGGTATTGGGAGCAAAGGCATCAAAATATACAACATCGTATGCAAAGGAAGGAGTAAAATCCAGCAGGTTGTGTTTAATTTTAAACAGGGTAAAATCTTCTGTCAAGGGGGTAGCGACATTCCATTGGGCTTTATGCAAGGCGTAAAAAAAGGCCGCATCATCATCGGCAATGCCGTGTGTATATTGTAAGGCCTTCACCGTTTCTTCTGGTATCGGAAACATTTCGAGGGTGTGGTAAACAATAGAGACCAGGCCCGGAGTTTCCTTTTGATATTGACGGGTAAGCAACACATTGAGCCCGGTACCCATTCCAATTTCAAGCACCACAGGCTGAGGTTTCTCAATCAATCGGAGACCATTTTGAATGAAAACGTGCATCGATTCAGTTTTTGCCCCGTGCCTGGAATGGTACGTTTCATTAAAAGCGGAGTGATACAAGGTGTTGCTCCCATCTTTGGAGGCGATAATCTGCACCGAATTGGATACTGTCATAGCTCAACAAACATAATGAAAATTTGCATAGCGATTTTTTTGCTGCCCTGAATCCTGCATGTTTAGGCGGGTTTTTAAGCCCGAAAACTTTTTTTTAATTATTTTAACACTGACATATGTTTTACAACATAAAAAATGCCTTATCTTCGTACCGGGATTTTTTTCATAGTATTAGATTTAAGGTTAGCAAAAAGGTAGGGTGATTGCTTTGATCAGTCCTACCTTTTCTTTTTTCCCCTTTCCGATATATATCCAAAAAAAGCGTCCCATTTCTGAAACGCTTTTCTTTATCATCATACGTTGTTTTATAGTTCTAAAGAACTTACGATTTCCTCTTTATTTACCAACTGCTGATTTCCTGTTTCCATATTTTTCAGGGTTACTTTCCCTTGCTCCATTTCGTTTTCACCAGCCAACACCACAAATTTAATCCCCTTGTTGTTGGCATAATTCATTTGCTTTTTCATTTTGGCCGATTCCGGAAAAATCTCAGAATTGATGCCCGCACTACGCAATTGACTTAGCAAGGGAAGGCAGTATGCTTCTTCTTTTGAGCCGAAATTTACAAACATTACTTGGGTTGCATTCATGGCTTGTGCAGGAAATCGTCCCGTCTCTTCCAGTACATCATAAATACGATCGGCACCAAACGAAATGCCTACTCCCGAAACATCGGGCAAGCCAAAAATCCCGGTTAGGTTATCGTATCGTCCTCCACCACAAATAGAGCCTATGCTCACATCCAGCGACTTAACTTCAAATATGGCACCGGTATAGTAGTTCAGTCCACGTGCCAGGGTAAGGTCAAACTGCACTTCGCAGTTCAGTTCAAAGGCATCCACATAACTAAGCACAGTTTGCATTTCTGCTATGCCCTTTTTGCCGGTTTCATTGTTGGCCAGTAAGGTGGAAATGGCCTCCAGCTTTTGCGCATTGGAACCTTCCAATTGCAAAATTGGTTGCAGCTTGTCCACTGCACTTTGCGTGAGTCCTTTTTCCAGCAGCTCGGCATTTACTTTATCCAAACCGATTTTATCCAGTTTATCAATGGCTACTGTAACATCGGTTATGTTATCAGGGGCATCAATGTATTCAGCAATTCCGGCCAGTATTTTACGGTTGTTTATTTTAATGGCTACTTTCAGGTGTAAACGACTAAACACGGCATCAATCATTTGTACCAGCTCCAGCTCATTCAGTAACGAATCCGATCCTACAATATCGGCATCGCACTGGTAAAATTCGCGGTAACGCCCTTTTTGTGGCCGGTCGGCACGCCACACAGGCTGCACTTGGTAACGCTTGAAGGGAAAGGTAATTTCGTTGCGATGTTGCACCACATAGCGGGCAAAAGGTACAGTTAAGTCATACCGCAGGCCTTTTTCACAAATGCGTGCCGAAAGTTCGGCCGGCTCCAATGACTTCAGGTCATCGCCCGAAATCCTGGATAGAAAATTTCCGGAGTTTAAAATCCGGAACAACAGCTTATCACCTTCCTCTCCGTATTTCCCCATAAGGGTAGAAAGGTTTTCCATGGCCGGTGTTTCAATAGCCTGAAAACCGAACAACTGATATACTTCTTTTATGGTGTTGAAAATGTAATTTCTCCGGGCCATTTCTACCGGACCAAAATCGCGTGTTCCCTTAGGAATTCCTGTTTTTTGCGCCATTTTTTATTGCTCTTCTTCTAAAAATTTTATTGCCAGCCAGGCAAATCCACCAATGGATGCCGCAAAAGCATCTTCATCTATTTTAAAGCTGGGGGTGTGTAAACCTCCAGCGTTCTTGTTTGACGTTCCGCTTACCCCAAAACGGTAAAATAACGACGGATAAAGCTGGCTATAAAAACCAAAATCTTCAGCCGTCATGCGTATCTCCATATCTTCTACTTGTTCTTCGCCTAAAAATTCTTTCAGGTATGCCTTCCCTTTTTCATAGGTGGAAGGGTCGTTATAAACGCACGGATACCCGTGCTCGATGTGTACTTTACACGTACAACCGTTTGCCTGGGCAATTAACCGGGCATTCTCCACAATCCATTCTTTTGCCCTGGCGCGCCATTCTTCATCCATTAAACGTAGCGTGCCGTGTATGCTAACACTGGGAGGAATCACGTTAGTGGCTCCATCGGCAATAAACCGGCCAAACGAAAGCACCGCAGGCACATGTGCAGGAATACGACGACTGATAATTTGCTGCAAGCCAACCACAATGGAAGAAGCCGCCAACACCGTATCATTCAGAAAATGTGGCAGTGCAGCATGTCCGCCTACTCCCTCCACCTCAAGGTACAGTTCATCGGCCGAGGCCATGCAAAGGCCCGAACGAATGCCAATTTTGCCGGTTTCCATGCCGGGCAAAACGTGTTGCCCTAAAATTACTTCGGGTTTATAACGATCAAACAACCCATCCTGTAACATTAAATTGGCGCCTCCCGGGCAGCGCTCTTCGGCGGGTTGAAAAATTAAGAGTATGGTTCCTTTTAATTGTTCCTTCATGTCCACCAACACACGTGCTGTAGTAAGCAAAGTGGCCATGTGTGCATCATGCCCGCAGGCATGCATCACTCCTTTTTTGGTGGAAGCCCAGGGTAACCCCGTATTTTCCTGGATGGGTAAAGCATCCATATCGGTACGCAGGGCAATTATTTTACCGGGCTGAGCGCCTTCAATTCGTCCCAAAATTCCTTCTCCACCAATACCTGAAGTGTAGGGTATGCCCAACTCATCTAATTGCTTACGAATGAAAGCTGCGGTTTCCTTTTCTTCAAACGACAATTCGGGGTTTTGATGCAGATGCCGATAGGTTTGGATGGTGTATGGCAGAAGATCAGCTACCTTTTGGGTGATAAGTTGTGTGTTCATGCCTATTTTCCCAAAATCATTTTTAACGCCACAACAATCATAAATACACCAAATATTTTTTTCAGTACATGGGATGGAATGTGCACCACCACCAGTGAACCAAAATAGGCTCCAACGATAAACAATAAACTGATGATGCCTGCATACTTCCAGTTTACATAGCCGTGACGACCATATTGTAAAACAGCCAGAATACTAATGGGGGGCAACATAAATGCCAAACTGGTACCCTGGGCGGCATGTTGCGACATTCCTAAAAAAAATACCAGGGCCGGGATAATGATTAATCCTCCCCCAATGCCGAGCGAACCGCTTAAAAAACCGGCCGTAAGCCCCAATATAACCAAGAGTAAAATCTCCGACATTTTCATGGTGTATTTAATTTGCACAAAAGTAATCAAGATTAACAAAATTCCCCATAAATATTGTTTCCTTAACGCAATGCCATCCGCTGCGCACCGGAGACATTGAAGTATTTTTTTACATTTGCAATGAATGTGCCTTACGCATCTCCTCAAACCGGGAGCGGCACACAACGTTAACACATGAAAAAACAAAACATTTGATACAATGATGAAACTGATCACTTTCTGCACACTGGTGTTGTGCTCGGTTGGCACGGTTATGGCCCAATCGGTTGAACCTAAGGCCACCTTCGAAAATATGGTTTACGACTTTGGCGAAATTGCCGAAGATGGAGGAAAAGTAAGTCATGCATTTAAGGTGAAAAACATTGGCTCCAAGCCCCTTATCATTAACAATGTACAGGCTTCGTGTGGATGTACCACTCCTGAGTGGCCCAAAAGCCCGATTTTACCGGGAGGAGAAGGCACCATTACCGCTACCTTTAATCCGTACGGCAGAGTGGGTGATTTTAATAAATCCATTACCGTTTTTACCAACGATGAAACCAAGCGCTACGTATTACGCATTGTGGGTAAGGTGAACCCGAAGGAACTGAGCATGGAAGATAAGTACCCTTATGAATTTGGCAACCTGCGCTTAAAGTACAACAGTCTATCGATGCTTACCATGACCAACAAGGAAAAACGAACCAAAGAAATACCGGTGTACAATGATGGAACAGAGGCGGCAAAAATCAGCTTTTCGAATGTACCAAAATCGGTTACGGTAGTGGCCGAACCGGAGTTATTGGGTGCTAAAAAAACAGGAACGATTACCGTAACGTACGATGCCTCGCAAAAGGACGATTTTGACTATGTGCGGGATTGGTTTTATGTGGAGGTGAACGGCAAAAAAGAATACAGCAACCGGCTGATGGTAACCGCCAAAATTGTAGAGGACTTTTCGTACCTCACCGAAAATGAAAAGCAAAATGCACCGGTTGCCTATTTTCCTACCACCACCTACGAATTTGGTAGCATAAAGGAAGGGGACA
>JAUIMD010000613.1 GCA_030433225.1 Bacteroidia bacterium | reverse complement strand
CTGCCGTACAATGGCATCCGGAATAATGGCAATGGATTTTACAATATCGGTAACCAGCTGTGCCCGTTTAATGGGGTCGTTCTTCGACTCATCCAGTAACAGGCGGGTTTTAAATTTTATAAAATCGCTGTTGTTATCTTCAATGTATTGTTGGAATGCCGTAGCGTTTTGTTTTTTCGAAAACGAATCCGGGTCTTCACCTTCGGGTAACAGCAAAATGCGCACATTTAAGCCCTGTTCCAGAATTAAATCGATCCCGCGTAAACTGGCTTTAATACCGGCCGCATCGCCATCGTAAATCACCGTAATGTTATTGGTGAAGCGCTTAATCAGGCGGATTTGCCCCGGGGTTAGTGCCGTACCCGACGAGGCCACAACATTTTCTATTCCGGCCTGGTGTAAGGCCATTACATCGGTATACCCCTCCACTAAAAAACAGCGGTCTTGTTGCACCATTTCTTTTTTTGCATGGAAAATTCCATACAATATGTTGCCTTTGTGGTAAATCTCCGATTCTGGTGAGTTGAGGTATTTCGCGGTCTTTTTATCGGTGCGCAAAATACGTCCGCCAAAGCCTACTACTTTGCCGGTAAGGTTGTGAATGGGAAACATCACGCGCCCTCTGAACCGATCGGCCTGGTAGTTGTCGCCTTGTATCGTGAGCCCGGTTTTTACCAGGTAGGTGGTGCGGTAGCCTTTGGCAATGGCGGCCCGGGTAAAGGCGTCCTTCATTTCGGGCGAATATCCCAGGTGAAATTTATCGATTATGGCTTCCTGAAAGCCTCTTTCTTTGAAATAGCTTAAACCAATGGTTTGCCCTTCGTCCGTTTGCAATAACTGTTCGGTAAAGTATTTGGCGGCAAACTCGTTCACCACCAGCATGCTTTCCCGGTCGTTCCGTTCCTGCTGTTGTTCGGGCGTTTCTTCCTTTTCTTCAATTTCAATGTGGTACTTTTTTGCCAATACCCGCAAGGCTTCCACGTAGCTGAGTTGTTCCAGCTCCATAATAAAATTAACCGGGTTTCCTCCTTTGCCACAGCCAAAACATTTGCAAATTCCTTTAGCGGGTGATACCGTAAAAGAGGGGGTTTTTTCGTTGTGGAAAGGGCACAGGCCAATGTAGTTTACCCCGCGCTTGCGAAGGCTTACATAGTCTGATACTACCTCTTCAATTTTAGCAGCATCAAAAATCCGGTCAACGGTAGCTCTGTCAATCATTTAATCTGCTAAAAGTTATGGGTTTCGCAAAAGGTTTTTAAATCCATTCCGCCAAAAGTGCCGGAGGTCATAAACAAAAGCACGGTATTTTGCATGGATTGTTTGCGCAGCCACTTTTCCATTTCGTTGGAATTGGGGACAACGCACAGGCCCTCAAAATCAAAGTAAGCGGCCACCACTTCGGGCGACACACTTTCCAGTTTTTTATGGGCCACCACGTCCGGCGAATAATATACCAGTGCCGCATCGGCGCCCTCCAGGGTATGTGCATATTGCGGAAGAAAATCTTTGCTCAGGCTGCTGAATGTATGCAGCTCCAGGCAGCACACCAGGTTTTTATCGGGGAACTGCTCTTTTACCGCTTTTACCGTTGCCAGCACTTTGGATGGGGAGTGGGCAAAATCTAAGAAGGCCACCGTTTGGGAGGATCGATAAATGTTTTGGAGGCGTTTGTTGGCGCCTTTAAATGATGCAATGGCGTGGATGAAAGTTTCGTCGGAGATGCCAATTTCACGACACGCACAATAGGCAGCATAGATGTTTTGCAGGTTGTGCGCTCCAAAAATATGCAAAGGGGTGGAGTGCTTGCCAAGGGCAATACTTGTTACTCCATTTTGAATGGTGTGCTCCATCGTT
>JAUIMD010000041.1 GCA_030433225.1 Bacteroidia bacterium | reverse complement strand
GTACTCCGTCATTTAACAGGAAGTAGGTAAGCTGCTGGTTTTCGTCACTCAGGTCGGCTACATCGCGCAGGTAGGTATTTACCAGCACCATCACGGTATCGTAGATGGGTGCACCGGTTTCGGGATCCACCCCGATTTGTACCGAGTTTTCGATATCGGCTACCTCACGGTCCTGCGAAAGGATGAATTCCACTTGCTTACCCCCTTTATCGGTTGTGTTTAAATACTCCCAAATGTTCTGTTTCACCGGAATTACGCCCGAAACCATGTGCAGCACTCCATTGGCAGCTACATCATCATTTCCGGTTACGGCCACACCATCAATGGTACCCGCCTCGGTATCCATCGAAAGGTATTTACCGTTGGCCATTTTATGACGAAATTGCCCGCTTTTCCCGGTGAAATTAACCCGCTCATAGCTAATGTGATTTAACAGGAGTTGTTGCAACGCTGCTTCGTCATCGGGGATTTCGACCCCGTTTAATGCATCATTTGTAGGTGCCCAAACCGTAAACAGTTTGGAAGCTACCAGTTGGCTTTCGAGGCCCGAAGCGGCTAACAGCTCCGCAAAAGTGCTGAGTTCCGGCTTGCTCTTAATTTCTTCGAGCAGGTCGGCCGAAGGAGTTCCTTCATTCAACTTTGTATGCTCTTCCCAGGCATCTTTACACCCTCCACAAACCAGGAGGGAAAGCAACATTACCAGGGAAAATACTTTATTGCTTACCTTCATATATTTTGTTTTTATTTTTTGCATGTTTTACCCTTGAATAGCTGTGGTTTTACTCAAAAAACTGCGCTGCTGCGGCCTCACCAACGGCATCTACCGTTGCGGTATCCACGGGTTCGTAAATAAAGTTTCCATCATGGTCGAACTTAGGCCATCTTTGGTCGGCATCTGCCGGAATGAATTGAATCATATCGCACCACAGACGTCCACGGTTGTTGGTAATGGCATCAAATCGCAGCGTGTGTTGTCCGGTGGATGACACCTCAATAATACCTACCAATCGACACACGGTACGGTTCGATTCGGGATTGTAGTACCACTTGTAGCCAATGGCTTCCAGGTCGTCTTCCGAAATCTGACTGGGCGTTCTTCCGTAGTTTCCAATCTGCAGAATTTCACCAAGAATCTGATCATCCAGTCCATCCTGCTTAAAGGTGGTTTGAATGGCCTGTCCGTAAGGGTTAGCTCTATAGGCCACCCACACTTTGTAGGTACCTTTAATAAGCAGTGGTGTTTTCAACTCTGCCCAGGGAATTACTGAAGTTCTCAGATAGATATCCAGTACATCGTTTTGCACGGCATACCCTTCGGCCCAATAGGTAACTGAGGTATTGTTTCCTCCCCAGGTCATGTTTGCCAAATCTCCCTGTGCAAACGAAACATTGGTAACGTTGGCCTTATAAATACCGGACAGCTTCATCATTTCGGGCTGTGTAGTGGGATCCCAGTATACAGCAACCGGAAGCAATACTTTTATGTAAATGTTTCCATCCAGTTCGTGATATACACCGTTTGAAGCAGAATTATCGCTGTTGGGGCGGTTCATTTCAGCTCCGGGGTAATGGGTACCGGCAATGGTTTGGTCATTAATCATTACCACATCGCCATCCACATCCACTGTAATTACCTCCTGCGGTACAATGGTAAGGTGTGATTTTGCCAGAACAATATCCGCCATATAGTTTACGCCGGGTAAACAATGGTAGCGCATGTATAAGTTAAGGCTGTCTTCGGGGTTGGTTGGATCGCCAAGGTGCGAGTATTCAGCCACCAAATCTTCGTACGATTCAATTCCCATGGCGTTGTACACACTGTCGTTTTGCACCATAACGGTAAACTGACCGGTGGGTACATTAATAATGTCATATACCTGTGTTTCTTCCAGTGCCCGGGTAAAAATTGAATAATCAGGGTTGGCTTTAATCATTTCAGCCACGGTTAATTTGGGTGGATCCAGTACCTGCTCTACTTCGTGAATGTAGCCGTTGCCTACTTTCACATCCAGTGCACTGATTAAAGACTGCTTGTTCACCACATAGCTGGCACGCCCTTCGTTGTTAACACTTACCCCTGTAATGAGGTATTTGTTGTTCATTGAAGGTGACTTCAATTTTCCATCGGTAAAATAAATGGATGAAAGCGTATCGTTTACAATGTGGTAGGTAAACAGTTCATCCAACTCTTCCTGGCTAAATTCGTCCAGCGAAGTTTTATTGTACTTGGCCAAATATGCACTAAAGGCTGCATTGGTAGGTATAAAAAAGGTATAGGAGCCGTACGCATTTATAAAACCAAGGTTATTGGTTAATTCTGCCAGGTACAAAAATTCGGAAAGCTCAGGATTTTGCTCCAGGTATTCTCCCATCAACACGTCCTGTGTTGTTTCAATCGGAATGTGTTGTCTTTCGCAACTCAGCGACAAGCCCATAACCAGGACCAGTGCCAGCAAGTAACCCCACGTATTTTTAATGTTCATTGTTTTCATACTTTGCTGATTAAAATTGATCAATAAAAAAGTCATTCTGAATCAGGTTTGGATTCACATTGAGCTCGTCCTGGTTAATAGGAAAGTAATGATAGTTATAGTCGCGATGCTTGCTCACCACACTTTGCTGTTTATCGGGCGGAGCGGCATATTTTACCATATCAATAAGAATGGATAGGTTCTCGTAATTGTTGTAGCGCGAAACCCGCAATACATCGTACCACCGTTTTCCTTCAAAAGAAAACTCACGGGCCCGTTCGTTCACAATAAAGCGTAAAATGGCGTTTTTGTCTTCAGCACCCGGTCTTTCATCCGAAATTTTTGAGGCCATAGCCCGCTTACGTACATCGTAAACCAATTTTAAAGCATCGGCACCGCTGCCTTTATGTGCAAGGGCTTCGGCCTTCAACATCAAAATATCGGCATAGCGGTAAAAAATAAAGTTGGCGTACGACTGGTAATTCTCTCTACCAGAATTGGCATCAAATCCCATGTATTTCCAAAGAATGTTGCTACGGGTACTTTTAAAGGATGCATTGTCTCCGCGAATATCAATGCTGTCGGGGTGCACGTTTTCGTCAATAACAAACATTGACTCGTACACTACCGGCGCAGAAGTTAACTGGCGCCCATTTGACTGGTGCAACATGCCATAAAACGGATTGAGTTTATTGTCGTCAAACTGCAATTCGAAAATACTTTCCGAGGAATTCCCCCGTCCGTACAGTTCCGAGAACCACACGTTATCTCCCAGCAGTAAACCGAACTGACCAGAGGCAATAATTTCGTCACAGGCCTTTAAGGTTACATCAGGTTCTTCCATCCAAAGTCCCACATCGGCCAAAATGGCTTTTGCAGCGTAACGGGTTAAACGCCCTTTATTGGCGGCCACGCTTCCGTACGAAAAGGGAGCGTTTTGTTCGGCAAATTGCAAGTCACTTTTAATTTGGGCAAAAATATCTGCCATGGGCGATTTTGCCACCGCAAAGGGTTTTCCATCGGTAGAATAGGCTTCGGTAATGAGCGGTACATCCCCAAAGCTGCGTGCCAGGTAAAAATACATCAGGGCACGAATTCCTCTGGCTTCGGCCAGGTATGCGTTCAGCTGCTCCTGATCAAACGAGGCATCAATGCTCAGCACATTGGGAGCAAACTCAATTAAGGTATTGCATAAATTAATGGTGCTGTAAAATGCGCCCCAGCGGGTTACGCCGTTATCCGGTTTAATTTCGCCCTGCAAAATCAGCAGGTAACTAATGGGGCAGCGTTCCATATCAATTAACATGTCGCCACGCAGCTCGCCCCATAAAAACATGTTTTTGGTAACATCGTCCTGCATCGATTGGTATATGGCAATGGCGGCAGAATTCACATCCTCCTTCGATTGCCAGAAATCCCTTACAATGAGCCCCGACTCCGGTTCGGTCGTCAACCAGTCTGAACAGGAGCCGAACACCATTCCGACCAGTGCAAGTAGTATTGCGGTTTTTATTTTTATCGTCTTCATCATTGTTATCATCTAAATTAGAAGGTCATACTTAGGGTGAACGTAAAACTTGGGGATATCGGCGTACGCGCGGTATCTTCGCCGTTTGCGATATCAGGGTTCTGGCCTTTGTATTTGGTCCAGGTGTACAAGTTGTACCACGATCCCATCACCCAAAGCTTTTGCATTTTCAGTTTACGTGCCAGCTCGTTGCTCAGCTCGTACCGTAAGGTGATGTACTTTAAGCGTATGTAAGAACCATCTTCCACATAACGGTCCGACCCTAACCAGTTGTACCCGCTGTTAATCAGGGCACGTGGCATGTCCGTAACATCTCCTTCATTTCTCCAGCGACGAAGTGTAGAAGTACTTTGGTTATCATACCCATACATGTTTTCGGTATTCATTTGGGTAAAGTTGATAATGGAGTTACCGTAACGGTAATTGAAGAACAGGTTCAGGTGCAACCTTTTCTTATAGCTCAGCGAGCTACCGATACCTCCATAAAAATCGGGGTATTTATTCCCTAAATACACCACATCCATGTAGTTGATGTTTCCGTCATGGTTAATATCCACGTAACGGGCATCTCCCGGTTGAAATTCGTAATCGTCGTTAGGGTAGTTAAATACCATTTGGATGGGTCTTCCCTGCGGATCGAAGATTTGATTGCCGTTTTTGTCCAGGGCAATGGTACTGGCCTGGTCGGGGTACACCCCATCAAACTTATACCCATAGAACGATCCAATGGGGTTATCGATCTGAATGATTTCCTTGTATTGCCCGTTTGAGGTGGTCAGTCCTTTTTCGGATTGGAATTCGTCGGTCACCTTACGCCATATGTCGGAGTTTCGGGAAACGTTCATGTTAATTCTCCAGGTGAAGTTTTGATTTCGAATGGGGGTACCTTCCACTGAAAGTTCCCATCCCTGGTTGTCGAGGTTCCCCACATTGCGGTAAATGCTTGAATATCCCGAGGTGGATGGCAGCGTACTGTTGGGTTCCAACACATCGTAAGTCTGCCGCTTATACAAATCACCCACCACTTTAAAACGGTTTTTAAACATGGAAAGATCCATTTGTACGTTTTGGGTAATTATCGTTTCCCACTTTAAATTATCCAACTGCATAGATGAAGGATAGATACCTTTGGAACCCAGGTAGGTCCAATCGTAGGTACTGTAGCGGTTATAATACAAGTATTCGTATTTCGGCAGGTTACCGTTCTCACCAATACTGGCACTGAATTTCAAATCATCCAGCCACTCAAACTGCTGCATGAAGTTTTCCTCCGAAATACGGTAAGCCAGCGATAAACTTTTGAAATTACTGAAACGGTAGGTATCGTTAAATCGGGAGTTTCCTTCTGCACGAATGGTACCTGCAAAGATATAACGGTCAGCAAATTTGTAATG
This sequence comes from Bacteroidia bacterium, assembly GCA_030433225.1. Classification (GTDB taxonomy): domain Bacteria; phylum Bacteroidota; class Bacteroidia; order Bacteroidales; family UBA5342; genus JAUIMD01. Next base: position 4,534 of record JAUIMD010000041.1, on the reverse strand, counting down.
CAATAATAACAAGGCTCCAAAATTGCGGTGCTGGGTAACATTCGATCCCAGGGTAGACGACAGGCTGGTTGAACCGTGAATCACATCCTGCAATTCGGACGATGGTGAATTGCTGGTACCGGTAGTAAAGCTGTTAGACTGACCGCTAAACGTGGTTATTTGCCCGGTAACTCCTCCTTCGTGTCTTCCCCCAAGGTCGGGCATGTAAATCAGGCGGGTATCCGTATACACCTCGGCGTTGTCCGAATCTTTTTCGTCGCTTCGGTTGGCATAGGGGTTGGTCAGGTTTACACCGGAAGCAATTTGTGGAAGAAACCGTTCTTCCTTATCGTTGCTTACCTTGTACGAAACCAACGCCCGTAAAATAAGGGGATTAAGGATGTAATAATCCAGCGAGAAGTTGGAAATCAACTCATCCGATCCAATGGTATAAATTCCTTCGTTCGCCATGGCCACGGGGTTATAGGTACCGCTTCTTCCGGTGCCTGCATAACCGCCCTGAATGTTAAACTCAGGAGAGAAATATACCGGCGTTTGGTTGCCGTACTCATCGTACTCGTACACGCCCATGTTGGGCATTTTTTTGTACATCTTGTCTCCAAAGTAGTTGTAATCGTAATTGCGATCTATTTCACCTTTGGTAAAGGTAAAGTCGGTTCTTACCTTCAGTTTTTCAGATATGTTATAATCCAGGTTCAATCGGGTGGAAAGGTTGGTAAATCCGGTTCCGATCAATGTACCTTCCTGATCTTTGTAGTTCACCGAAAGGTTGTAGGCTACCTTTTCCCCTCCCCCATTTAAAATAAGGTTGTGCGTATGTTGGTAGCTGTTTTGGTAGGTTTCGTTGTACCAATCGGTATTGTTGCTGTAGTTGTTGTACCAGTAAGGATCGGATGGATCGTACTGAAATTCTTTGTTGGCTGCCGTGTTTAAAGGGCGTCCGTAGCTGTTCAGGTATCCTTCCAGTATCATGGTGGAATACTGGTCTCCGTTTAATGTAGGCAAAGCCGGAACTTTGTAGGTCCACGTACTTTTATGTGTGTACGAAATGGTAGGCTTACGCTTGGCACCCCGTTTGGTAGTAATTAAAAGCACCCCGTTTGCCGCCTTGGTTCCCCACATGGCTGTAGCCGATGCATCTTTTAAAACGGTAATGGTCTGGATGTCTTCCGGAGCAATGTTGGGCAGGTCTCCGTACCCTTGCTCATCTTCCGCACCAAAATCAAAATCGTCGCCAATCTCCACGTTGTAGGGTACATTGTCCACCACAATAAGGGGCTGTGAGTTGGCATTTAAGGTAGATGTACCCCTGATACGGATGGACATTCCTGAACCGGGGTCTCCACCGTTGGTAGAGATATCCATACCGGCTACCTGCCCTTGCAGGAGCTCATCAACAGAGTTGGCCTGCATCCCTTCCATTTCGGTCAGGTCGAAGGTTGTTTGCGGCACCCCTAAGTCGCGGGCCGCTATGGAGCTGATGCCGTCTCCCGAACGACGGGAAGAAACCACTTCAAACTCCTGAATCATTTCCACCCCTGTTCTTAATTGTACGGTAAGCGGTTCGGACCCCTGAGCGGGAAAAATCTGGGTTTCGTACCCGATAAATCCAATGGAAACGCTTACTTCCTGGGTACCGATGCGCAGGGCAAAATTACCGTTAAAATCGGTAATGGTACCGTTTACAATCCTGTTATTCCGATCCAATGATGCGATGGTAGCACCCGGAATCGGATTTCCATCTGCAGCATCTGTCACTGTTCCCTTAAGTATGTAAGATTGACCATACGAGGCTAGCGTGGTAAACCCAAATACGAAAAGAAGAATTAGTTTTATGCTGATCGCCTTATTCATATTGTTCATAAACTATTCTGTTGTTTCAAAAGGATTTAAATAGGTTTCAAGCTCGTGAATAATTACACGGTTTGAAAGAAAATTGTTGTTGTCAGGATGTATTTTCACCTGTCTGCCGGCAATGTCAATCAGTGTTAGGTTACCGATGTCGTCCGACAAAACATTTACGTAATACTTGTTCCCGTCAATGTCTTTGTATGCCGTTTGATAGTCGCCATTAAATACAATGCCAAAGGCATGTTGTGCAAGGCTGGTACCTTGTACCATATGGTAACGCATGAAGGCTTTTATCCCCAAAATGTCTTCGTCTGTACTTCCACGGGGCAGCACTCCATCTTTAATGGCCTGAAGCATGGCAGCATTTGGCAATGCCAGAATGGTATTTGGAATTCCCCCGTTCAGGTCTTTAATTTTCATTTCATCGGGATCATACAAATCCAGGTCGGCACGTTTCAGGTAGTTTACAAACAAGCTGTAGTTCCCCAGTTCTTCCAGGTGCTCAATGGGCTGGCGCACCGAGTAGCGGAAAGGTTTATCCATAAACTTATAGGTAGTACCGTTGTTAGGAGTTTCGTCCATTTGTACCGGAATGGCCGTTTCCATACTGTCCTGGTTTCCTGCGGCAACAATGTATCCATCCTGGTATTTCACATATTCATCGCCGTAGGTTAAAATCATTTCTTCTTCCGAAAAATCATTGATGTCTCTGCGCACGATGTGCATACGGATAAAACGGTTCAAACTTTCGAAAGCTACCGAAGGATCGGGAGCATAGCGCCAGGAGCTTCGGGCGGCGTCGTACGAAAAGCCGTATTCCATCATGGCACTATCAGAAACCATAAACACCGTGTAAGGCAGGTTGGAGTTTTTGATAACAAATTGTAAATCCAAATCCTGCAGTGCCTGTTTCATCAGCGAATATTTAGGATTCAGGTTTATTTCGCCATAAACGGTAAAAAAGTCGTCGGACTCCTGCACCCGGTTGGTTCCATAAAACAAGCCATTGCTCGACATATCCGCCGCAATAATGTCTTCATCGGTAAATTTGGTTTCAGCCAGTTCAAAACGGCTTGGCCAAACGGTAGATAAAAACAGGTGGCTGTTTACAAAGTCACTGATCAACTCATCGGACATATCATCCAGCGAGTTGTAAAATACCAGGAACTTTTCGTCGAAGAATTTTTGTACGGCCGCATTGTTGGGCGCAAACATGGTGAGTGAATTGTATTGATCTTCCCCAATGGACGAAGCCGGGGTAATGGTTTCGGTATTGGGAGCAAATAGCAACCAGGGGTAACTTTTTACATAAATAGGGTCGGAGTTGCCGGTGGCTTTATTGTAACGGCTCGAGAACTCCGTTGGCGCCAGGCTGTAGTTGACCATGTATTTATCCAAAATTTCTTTAAACATGGAATACTCATCCTTACCCACCAACGCCTCTTCAAGGTTAATCTGTGGTTCCAGCACTTTATCCACGATATGGATGTACCCGTTTTCGGCCTGCACATCTTTTTCCAATACATTGGCTCCGTTCACGTTGAATCCGCTAAACGGAACGGTCGGGAAGAAATAGTTATAATCGAAAGCGGTTAACCCTCTCCGATCAAAAAACGGCTGTGTTAAAATGGTTAGCCATTTGTAATTGTTATCATCACTCACAAACATGGGGATAACGCCCCGTCCATCATCCGGATCCAGCACCCGGTTAATGTCAACAACTTTCAGTTGGCGTTGATCGTATGAAGTTTCGGTGTATACCCCTTTGTAGTTGTTCGATTTTCTGCGGAATGCAGAATTCAGAACCGGATCGGTAGAAGTATGGGCATCGTCAATGCTTTGATAATTGTATGCAGTAAACACGATTGCATAACTTACCAGTTCTGCAGCCTCCTCGGCTGTCAGGTCGTCCACACTGCTCACATTCTTTTCTTTTAAATAGGCATCAAAAGCACTGTCGGTGGGTGCAAAAAGGGTATAGTACCCGGCTCTTTTCAGCACATCGCCATAAGCGGTTTTGTCCACACACTTTAAAAACAAAGAAAAGTCTCCCATCTCCTCCAGGCGCTGATAAATAGGACTTGCCAAATTATCGGGCCTTGCAAAGTATGGATCATCTGCCTTATCGATACATCCGGCCAACATTACTGCCAGCAGAATTTGTATTGTAAAGCTATTTTTAAACCATTTCCACATAAGTTTATATTTGATTGAATTATTTTGAATTTTATCTCTGTTTCGCATTTTAATAACAACGTAAAATTAATGAAGTGCAGGTGCCCCATACAGGATTATTTGACTCCCTTATGCATGACAAACTAATTTTTATCCGTTAGTTTTTGTTAACAAACCGCAACAAGTGTTTTGAAATAAGCATTTAAGAACATCCTTAGTTTTCTGCTGAAAATATCTGCACCGGTTTTTCGGGCGGTCCTCAAAAAAGAAATCCAACGCCTTATTCTACCTCAGCGTGCTGCTTGTAAAGTATATTTTCAAGGTGTACGCAGTGTGGCAATTCATAAAAGAACATGCCCTACTGCAACGTATTTACTACCGTTTTTTACAACCTTTGATATTACGTATTAAAAATGGATTTTTAAAAATTTTAACACAAATGCCCGATTTAAGCTTCTAAAACCGGCAAAAACATATGCCAGCCCCTACGGATCTTGGTGCAGGCATA
>JAUIMD010000612.1 GCA_030433225.1 Bacteroidia bacterium | reverse complement strand
GTGCAGTTTTCACCCTTAAAGAGTGGAAACACCTCCTGGTACTGGTTACCGCATTTACTATCGGTCATTCAGTAACTCTGGCACTTTCGTCACTTAACATCCTAACTATCAATCAACAATTGGTGGAAACGCTGATACCGGTAACTATTTTAATCACCAGTATTTACAATGTAACCCAAAAGCACTCGTCGCAAAAAGCTGTACAGTTTAATTATTTTTTAGCCCTTGGGTTTGGGTTGATTCATGGCATGGGGTTTTCCAATTTCTTCAGGGCCATGATGATGGGCATATCGGATGGTTCTGTGGCCTTTCCCTTATTTGCTTTTAATGTAGGAATTGAGATTGGTCAACTGCTGATTGTAGCCGTATTTATGGCATTTTTATATGGGTTCACCCGCTTGTTCGCCATGTCACATAAAAGCTGGAATTTGTACATTTCAGGTGCAGGTGGCGGTGTGGCAGCAACCATGATCATTCAAAACCTACTGTAGCGCTATGGGAAAACGTTGGCTTACAATCGGGGCTTTATTACTTGTTTTTATGGGGACTATGGCGCATCCCATTAAACTTACTACAGGCAGGTTAACTCTACACACCAATGACAGTACGGGGCAATTGCTGCTAAATTTTTTCGTAGACGATTTTGAGGCCCATATTCGTCAGCTCTACCCGCAACCCCCGTTTAATCTTGAACAGCCTTCCAACGAAATGATCTTATCCATTCAGGATTACATTAAAAAAAATGTAACGGTTTGGGTGGATGCTGAACCAGGAACACTGACGGTGCAAAAGCTGCAACCCATAGAGCAGAATGTTTGCCAGGTACAACTGCTTATCCAATTTAAAAGGCTGTTGCCCGTACATGAGGTTAAGGTAAAAAACGCACTGCTTTTTGAAGCGTATGCCAAGCAAACCAACATGTTGCAACTTATTATAAACAAGGAGGCCCCCCGAATGCTGGAATTTTACCCTAACCGCAGGGTGGAAGTCTTACGGCCTTAATTTGGTCGAAAAATCACCATTTCTTAGCGGAATCTTTTATAATCTGACCGTAAATTAGTTAGTTTGAAGTTTGGTTCAAATTTGGAAACGAAACGGGTATGGAAATCAAAATTGCAATTTTACGGGGAATTAATGTTGGTGGACGCAGAAAAATTCTGATGGCAGAGTTGAAACAGGTGTGTCTGGCTTTGGGGTTAACGGATGTAATTACCTACATACAAAGTGGCAACATTATTTTCAAAACCGATTACAGCAACCAGGAGGTTGAACAGAACCTTGAAAAATCCATTCTCGATATTTTTAACCTGGATGTTCCCGTAATTGTGCGTTCCCGCACCGAATTTTTACAGGCCATCGAAAACAACCCTTTTAACATCCCAGATGCGGATGTTAACGCACTGCACCTCACTTTTTTAAAAGAAAATCCCTCAGCCGCCCAATTGGAAGGGATGGCACAGGTTGAAGTTGCAGCCGATGAATTCCATATACAGGGAAAAGATGTATTTATTCGTTGTGCCGGTAAGTACCACCAAACGAAGCTTACCAATGGGTTGTTTGAAAAAAAACTCAAAGTGGGCGCCACTACCCGCAATTGGAAAACGGTTTTAAAATTAAAAGAGCTCGCTGATTCCCTGGCCTGATTCTGTTGCCTTTCCCCGAAAACCAGTAGGAACACTTTCGTTTCCTTTTATTTAATCACCTGTATTTTGTGTACAATCGTGGCATGTGTTGTTTCCAGTCGTAGCAAATACAAACCTTGCGGCAACGTACTGAAACGTATGGAGGAAACGGGGGATGCGTGGTATGTCAAAGGTGTGCCGCTCAGGCTCAGAACTGTAGCGCCCGTTATTACCTG
>JAUIMD010000611.1 GCA_030433225.1 Bacteroidia bacterium | reverse complement strand
CCGCGTTGGGTGGTTGGCATTAAACATCCAGGTTTACAACCGTAATGCCTGCACCGCCTAAATCCAGTTTTTCATCCGAAAAGCCGGCTACATAAGGCAAGGTTGAAAGGTATTGCCGAATGCTCATGCGCAATGCCCCGGTGCCGGTACCGTGTAAAATGCGCAGTTGTTTTGCGCCCAGCATCAGTGCATCGTCTAAAAATTCGGTGGTTTTTTGCAAAGCCTCTTCGGCACGATGTCCGCGCACATCAATTTCGTGCCTGAAATTCTGCTTTTTCGCTTGTACATCTTTGCTTAAATACGGGTTGGAAACGGTCACCTGTTTTTCCTTTTTTAACTGGCGGTTGCTCACCTTTTGCAGCCTTTTAAGCGGAATTTTAGATTTGATATTGCCAAAAGCCACTTCGGCTTCTTTGCCTTTTAACGCTAGTACTTCGCCAATGTTGGTTTGTCCTTCCAGGCGCACTACGTCACCTTCGGCAATTACCTGGTTGGCAAAATTGCGCGATACTTCTTTTTTAGAAACCTGTGTCTTTTTTTGTTGTTGAATAATCTGGTGTGCCTTTTTTGAAATAGGCCGTGCGTTTTGGGCCTGCTTTTCTATGGATCGTTTTTGTTCTTCCATTGCCTCGCGTGCCTTTTGGGTGGCCTCTTTTTCAGCTTTGGTTTCTTTTATTTGGCGTATGGTATTTTCAATGCTGGCATTGGCTTTGCGGTAAATCATAGAGGCCTCTTCCCTTGCTTTGTCCAAAATTTCTTTTCTCGATTTTACCAGTGCCTCTTTTTCAGCTTCCAGGGTCTGTACCATCAGGCTGAGCTGTTTGTTTTTTTTGCGGATGTTCTCCCGCTTTTCCTCCCAATATTTTTTATCGCGGGTAATTTCGCGCAGGTGTTTGTCGTAATTAAAATGATCGGCTCCAATTTTGTCAGATGCTTCTTTAATAACACTTTCGGGCAGGCCAATTTTGCGGGAAATTTCAATGGCATAGGAGCTGCCCGGTTTGCCAATTCGCAGGGTATACAACGGCTGCATGGAGTGTGTATCGAACAGCATTGCCCCGTTGATAATGCCGGGGGCATCGGTGGCAAAGTGTTTGATGTTTCCGTAGTGCGTATTTACTACGCCATATGCACCGGCCTGGTTCAGGTGGTTCAAAATGGATTCTGCAATGGCACCGCCCAGCTTCGGCTCGGTTCCTGTGCCAAACTCATCCACCAAAAGCAATGTGTTTGCATGGGCATTTTTCAAAAAAAACTTCATGTTCACCAGGTGCGAACTGTAGGTACTTAAGTCGTTGTCAATGGATTGTTCGTCGCCAATGTCAATAAAAATCCGCTCAAAAATGCCCACTTTACTGTCTTCGTCAATGGGGATGGGCAAACCGCATTGTACCATGTATTGCAGTAGTCCAACGGTTTTAAGGCACACCGATTTTCCACCTGCATTGGGGCCTGAGATGACCAGAATGCGGTTTTCGGGGGTGAGTGTAATTTGCAGGGGCACCACCGGTTTGGCTTCTTTTTTATGGTGCAGGTACAGTACCGGATGAATGGCTTTGTTCCATTCCACTATGGGGGCGTTAACCAGTTGCGGACAAATGCCCTGTATGGTTTTTGCCAGCCGTGCCTTTGCCCGGTTAAAATCTACAAACGCCAGAAAACGGAACGATTCCAGAATGTCGGGTACATGCGGCCTTACTTCGTCGGTTAACCGGGTGAGAATTTTGATGATTTCGCGCCGTTCGTCATTCTCCAGTACTTTAAGTTTATTGTGGGCTTCCACTACTTCCGCCGGCTCAATGTACGAGGTTTTTCCGGTAGCCGATTCGTCGTGAATAATACCGTTTAACTTACGCTTGTTGCG
>JAUIMD010000610.1 GCA_030433225.1 Bacteroidia bacterium | reverse complement strand
CACGTAGCCAGAAACACATATTCCGCATTGCGATTAATTTTTTGCGAGAATGTTCCATCCTTACGCGTTTTCACTTTTACATTGGTTCCATCGTTACCAATTAATTTAATAATGGCATCCGATAATGGGTCATCTGTTTTTTCATCACGTACATACCCTTCAAGGTAATACTCCAGTTCGGGTTTAACAAACGAGTAAATGTGGTCATGCCCTTTATTATCTTTTCGGTTCGAACTAAAAAACCCGGCTTCTTTAACACTTTCAAAGGTAATTCCAAAGTCGTCTTCACTACTATTAATAGGCGACAGCATATTGCTTACCTTCCAGGTTAGCTCCTCTTCTCCTTCTTGTTGCTGAGGCACGGCCTTATAAATATCAAGACCACCTAAGCCGGGGTAACCGTTTGAGGCAAAATACAATTCACCATTTTGGCGTATAAACGGGAACATTTCATCTCCCGGGGTATTAATTTGCGGCCCCATATTTTCGGGTAATGTCCAGTTGCCAGCAATATTTTTGGACATCCACAAATCTTTTCCTCCATACCCACCGGGCATATCAGATACAAAGTACAGAACGGTTTCATCCGCATTAATTGCCGGGTGTGCATAAATCAGGCTATCCGCAAGACTATCCGTATACAACTTTATTTCGTTAGGTTGACTCCATTTGGCTCCCGAGCGTTCCGATTTGAAAATAGCCGTTCCCAAGGCCTTTCCCTGCTCGTAACTCGCCCTGGTAAAATACATGGATTTACCATCAGGGGAGAAAGAAGTGACGCCGTCGTCAAATTCTGTGTTTATGGCCTCCTCGTCCAACGGTTCGGGTTTTACCCAGTTATTTTTACTGTCTAAACGTGACATAAATATGTCCGTACTTTTTTGACCGGTAATCGCATTGGTTTTGCCGGAATTTTTACCATCCCGGGTGGAGGTAAAATACACAATGTCGTTGTCCTGCCCTACAAGCGAAGGCGAAAACTCAGAGTCGCGCGAGTTAAAAACATCGTGCTTACGTACGGTATATCGAGTTTTTATTTTATTCCATTCCGCAATACTGTCGCAGGCAATTATTCCATTCAGTGCCAATGTATTGTTTGGATGAGCCTCGAGGTAAGTCTCAAAGTTTTTACGGGCATCGCGCAAGCGGTTTAACTTAAGTTGCACCAAACCCGCGTTTAAATACGCAATGCTATCTGCATATTTGGATCGTATTACTTGCTTATACTTGGCATCGGCCTTCAGGTTTTGATTGGTTAGCCGGTAACTTTCGGCCATCAGAAACGTTACTTCTGCTTTCTGGTCTCTTCGCTTTATCTTTCGGTAGGAACGTTGAAAAAGCTGGGCAGAGGTATAATATTCTCCCACCTCGTAACTTTTGTATGCTTTTTTTAAAAGCCGCCCCGACTTACAGGAAGTGAATAAAAGGATAAATGCTAAAAATATAATTTTCAGAGCCTTACGATATGGCATCTTGGTGCGCTAGTTTTCAATTAGTAATCCGTAAAAATAAAAATCTTTTAGTGGAACGGGTAATACTCCAATATATTTTATTGCAGAATCTTCTTCCACAAAAAAACACCTGTAATGTTAAATAAAAAAGCCTTTCTGAACGTTCAGAAAGGCTTTAAAATTACATATAAGTATGAACTTATTCTTTTTCGTCAGCTTCCATCTGGTCTTTAAGAGCAGCCAAATCAGAGATATCACCTAACGTGGTTTTCTCCATGTTGTCAGCTACTTTTTGCATACCTTTTTTGGTTGCTTTTGAAGAGGCTTGCTTTTTGGCGCGATCCTCGGCACGTTTCACATCTTCAAACACGCGGCTGTGCGAAACAATGATGCGCTTAGAATCCTTATTGAATTCAATTAC
>JAUIMD010000040.1 GCA_030433225.1 Bacteroidia bacterium | reverse complement strand
GTGTTTTTTCTTAAACCCTTCTTCAAAATTCTTCATCACCTTTTGTAAAAAGCGCACTATGTTTCCATAAGAGGGGTGGTAACGCATGCCGTGCAACTCCAGTTTCCGAAAGTCGAGCAGTTGATTTACAAGGTTAAGCAGGTTGTGGGCATTGCGGTCGATCACCGTGAGCAGTTTCCTGTCTTTTTCTGACCGTGAATGCTGCAAGAGTTTTTGAAGCGGCGTTAAAATAAGGGTTAAGGGCGTACGGAATTCATGACTCACGTTGGTGAGGAAACGCAGTTTCATTTCGTCCATTTCGTGGTTTTGCCGCGCTTGCAGGCGTTCCTGCTCAATGGCAAATTTGCGCCTTTGCCGTTGCACCACCGATATGCGAATGTACACCACAAGTGCGATTGCCAGCAGCAGATAAATGGCATAGGCCAGCGGACTTTTATACCAGGGGGGCAGAATGGTTATTTTTAACGTAGCGTAGTTTTCGTTCCATACCCCATCGTTATTGGAAGCCTTTACCTTAAACGAATACTCACCGGCATTCAGGTTGGTGTAGTGCACTTTGGGTTGGGCATTGTTTAGCAATAGCCAGGTTTCGTTAAAGCCTTCCAGTTTGTATTGGTACCGTATTTTATCGGGAATTAAAAAGTTGAGTGCCGCAAAACTGATGGAAAAAACATTCATCGAATGGGTCAGTTCAATTTCGTGGGTGGAGGAAATGGACTGTTCCAGGATTTGCCGGTTGTTAATTTTAGTGCCCGGTTTTATGCTCTTGTTATAGATTTGCAGGTCGGTAAATACAACGTTGGGCTGCAGTCCGTAGCGCACAATATCTTTTGAGCGAAAAAGGTTAAAGCCGTTAACTCCACCAAAAATAAGCTCGTTGTTACGGGTATTGTAACTGGCGTTGGGGTTAAATTCGTTGGCCTGCAATCCATCTTCTTCGGTAAAATGGTGTACCTGAAAATTGTACGCATTGTTTAAACCGGTGCTATTCACCCAAATTTGGCTGAGGCCGGTAGATTTGCTCACCCATATGGTATGGTATTCGTCTTCCTGCACGCAGTTCATAATGTCTTCGGGCAGACCATCGTCTTTGGTAAAAAGCTTCACAAAATTGGTTTGGGGATTTACCACAATTAGCCCCTCGTTGGTGGCCAGCCAAATCAGTCCCCGCGAATCCTCAAAAATCCCGTTAACGGCTTTTCGCAACAAGTCGGCATGGCTGTTATTGTCCATGCATGGAGGCAGAGAGTATTGCTGCTGTTTCATATCGTACAGGTAGGCGCCATAGGCGGTACCCACCATCAGGTTGCCATTTCTTAGCTTAAACAGGCAACCCACATGTTGGGTAGGCAATTTAAAATCACCCGTGTTGGGGGGTGCGGTAAATTTATCGGTAAGTGGGTTGTATTGTTGTATGCCGCCACCGTTGGTGCCAACCCATATGGTTTGGTTATCGTCTTCAATCACCGACCATACATTGTTGTGCTTCAAACCGTTATTTTCCTGTGGGTTGAATTGATACCGTGTAAAGCTGTGGCCGTTGAAACGATTTACTCCGCCGGCATAGGTCCCCAGCCACAGTTGGTTGTTGGAATCGATAAGCAAACTCATTACCACATTGCTGCTTATGGTTGCGGGGGTGTTTTTGTTGTGGAGGTACGAGGTGTAAGTGTTGCTTTGCCGGTTAAAATAAACCAGGCCACCCCCGTTGGTGCCAATCCACAAATTCCCCTTTTTGTCCTCAATAAAGCAGTTTACATCGCTGAAAGGGAGGCTGTTTTTATCGGTTAAGTGGTGCCGGTAGTGCGGAAATTTATGAATGCTCTCGTGGTAATACGAAACCCCGTTTTTGTTGGTGGCCGCCCAAATAACCTGGTTGTCATCCAGCAATAAGTCGGTTACCGAATTGTCGGCCAGGCTTTTTTCATTGTCCCATTGCGGGTAAATGTATTCTGCCGTACCGCTTTGCTTGTTTATCAGGGTAATCCCCCCATGGTCGGTGGCAATCCATATAATGCCTGTGGGGTCTTGTATTACTTTGTAAATTATGTTGCTGGATACACGGATTTCGCCCGTTTCTACGGCATAGTTTTTCCATTCACCAGTGGCGTTTCGGTGAAAAACCCCTTTGTTATTGCCGTAAAACCAAAGGTCGCCATCGTTGTCTACAAAAATTCCGGGTTCCAGGCTGCCTCCCCCCACTTTGCCTGCCAGGTAGGTGTCGGTTTGTACCCGTTGAAAACTCGAGTCGCTGTAAGTTTCAATGGTTCCATCTCCAAAAACGTAATAATAGTGCCGGTTGGCGTGCTTAAAATCAATAAAGGGGGTGTGGTTGGGTTTGTTTGCGGGAAACACCGCCTCAATTTTCTTTTCAACCTTATTGTACCGGAAATACTGCCAGGTGTTTACCGGCTTAATCCAAAGGTTTTTTTGTTGGTCGGAATAAATTTGGTCGATGTGCGGTTGCCCGTTTTCGAGGCCCAGGTAGGTATTTACATCTTCACGAAATTCTTCGGTGTGGATGTCGTATACCAGGTAGCCGATGCTGGAAAGAATGAGCAGGTTCCCATCCGCATCTTCCTGAATGTTGATGATGTAATTGTCCTGGATGGAGGTGGAGTCGTTGGAATCGTGCTTGTAGTTTACAATTTCAGCCCCGTCGTATCGGCTTAGCCCGGTTTTTGTGCCAATCCATATAAAACCGCGAGAATCTTTATGGATGCAGGCTACCTGGTTGCTCACCAATCCATCCAGGTTGTTGAGCTGGAGAAAGGAGTATTGTTTTTGAGCCCTGGATGAAAGTACAACGAGGGCCCCAAAAAACAGGATTGTTAATAGTTTACGCATTTTGTGTTTTGAGGATTTGCCATGAGGGCAGGCATCGGGTAAAGTGTATGTTACATTGGTTAGCTGGCATTCTACCCGTCCAATATTTTTGGAGTCCTGCTTTTAACAGGTTAAAATAAAAGGTTTTCCATCAAAATTAAAACACTTGTAGCATTCGCTTCGGGTAAAGTCACTATTTTTAGGTCATGTAAGGTCTTAAAAATTCAACCGCATGCATTTACAAAGTTTACGTTCAGCTGTTGTGTTTTTTGCTGTTATGGTTTGTTTACCCCTCAAAACACAGGAAATGTCCGTTCATCACTGGTCAGGCAAAAAGGTGGCCTACCTGGGCGATTCGATGACACAAAAAAAGGATCCGAATGTTAAGGTATATTGGGAGTATTTAGCCGAATGGATGGAGACGGAACCCATTGTTTATGGCATTAGCGGGCATCAGTGGACCGGCGTATACGGCCAGGCGGTTAAGTTGCAAAAGGAGCACGGCAGCCGGGTGGATGCCATTTCAATTTTTGCGGGCACCAACGATTACAACCACAACGTTCCACTCGGGGAGTTTTACGAGGAAAGTATCCGGGAAACTGTGTTTAACGGAAAAACGGTAACCCGAAAATACCGCACGCCCATTTATACCGACTCAACGTTTTGTGGACGGATTAACAAAGTAATGGATTTCCTAAAGTCCAATTTTCCCGAACAGCAGATTTATATCATGACGCCCATCCACAGAGGGTTTGCACAATTTAATGAGAAAAATATCCAGCCTGAAGAGCGTTTTGCAAATGACCTGGGCCTGTATATTGATGATTATGTGGAGGTGTTGCGCCAGGCGGCATTGGTGTGGGCAGTTCCCCTTATTGATGTTTATGCCACCAGCGGACTTTACCCCATGAACGATGCCCATGCCCGTTATTTCAGAAATGCAGAAACCGATCGCTTACACCCCAATTCAAATGGAAACTACCGTTTGGCCAAAACTATACAGTACCAGGTACTGGCGCTTCCTTCCTCCTTTTAAATGTAAAACAAAGCGGAGGCAATGTTGAATGTGTACTGCGAAATGTGTTGGTGTTGAGGGTTTTAATTGGTATGTATGTGGGCTTAAAACGTACCGTTTAACATACTTTATTGGCCTGTTTTAAATAAAAACCAAAAAAATGCGTTCTTTGTCGTTCCCCTGCCAAATACAGGTATTTTTTGAAGAGAAGATGGGATGCCTGAACCGTAGCAGAGGGGTTTAATTTATGCAACTGAATTCCGGGTTTTCCGGGAAATAAACTGGTTTTTATGATGAAGAAAAAATTATGGTTAGTGTTGGGTTTATGTATTAGCCTGGCCGGGTTTGCACAAAAATTTACAGACCTTTCTCAACCCCTTCCTTTTGACACCGCCTTTCGGGTAGGTGTATTGCCCAATGGCATGACGTATTACATCCGTCATAACGAGCAACCCAAAGACAGGGCAAGCTTTTATATTATTCAAAATGTGGGTGCCTTGCTCGAACATGATAACCAGGATGGACTGGCGCATTTTCTGGAGCATATGGCATTTAATGGTACCGAACATTTTCCGGGCAAAGGAATCTTAAATACGCTTGAAAATCATGGGGTGAAATTTGGCCGTGAAATCAATGCCTATACCAATCAAAACGAAACCGTTTACAACCTGAGCCACGTGCCGGTTAAAAACGATGGACTCCTGGATACCTGTTTGCTGATTCTTCACGACTGGTCGAATTACCTGTTGTTAACCGATGAGGAAATTGATGCCGAACGTGGTGTAATACGGGAGGAATGGAGAACCCGCCGAAATGCACAATTCCGTTTACGGTCGCAAAGTTCGCCGTTTTTGTTTGGCAATACCCTGTATGCAAAACGCGATGTTATTGGTTCTTTGGATGTGATTAACACTTTTGATCCACAAGTTATCAAAGATTTTTATCACGATTGGTACCGAACCGATTTGCAGGCAATTGCCATTGTAGGAGACGTGGATGTGGATGAAGTAGAGTCGAAGGTGAAGGCCCTGTTTTCAGGGATCCCCGCGGTGGAAAATCCAAAACCTCGACCTTTTGTGGAGCTGGAGATAAATGACGAACTGGTATTTGGGGTTGCTACAGATAAGGAAGCCACCAACTCGTATGTGGACTACCTGATGTATTACCGCGATACCCTCGAAAACTCGCTGGCGAAGGAACGTCAGAAACTGGTGTATGGATTTTTTAATGCCATGATCAATGCCCGTTTGGCAGAGCGCGTGCAAAATGGCGATGCTGAATTTTTAAACGGTGTTATTCAGTACGGGGACTTTGTAAGGGGGTACCAGGTGTTGAATTTATACGCTGTTGCCAGGGAGGGCCAGGAAGCCGAAGCATTTAAAGGCGTGTACACCGAACTGAAACGCGTGATGGACCATGGCTTTACTGCCACCGAACTTGAGCGGGAAAAGGAAAATAAACGGGTAGCGGTGGAAGAAGGATATAAAAAACGCGACCAAATTAACAACGATATGTATTGCAGGGCAGTGAAAAGTGCCTACCTCGAAAAGTCGAGCGTTACCGATGCCTTGTTTGATCTCGAATTTGTGCAGGAAATGCTTCCCGGTATTGCCGTGGACGAAGTAAATGCCCTGGCAGGAAAATGGTTGCAAAACCGTGAACCCATTGTTATTGTAAATGGCCCCGATAAGGAAGGCATCCATATGACGAAACCAGAGTTTGTTGCCGCGTTGAACGAGGTCAATGCCCTTGCAACGGAGGCATACGTTGACAATGCCAGTGAACAGCAACTTTTGGATACCGCCGCTTTAAAAGGAGGCAAGATTGTAGGCACAAAGGATTTGGGCAACTTGCAGGCAACCGAGTGGACCCTGTCAAACGGCACGCGCGTGGTGTACCGTTTTACCAATCTGGACAAGGAAAATATTGACCTGTATGCCTACAGTTGGGGAGGGAGCTCGGTTTATGACGACCACGACATCCCAACCATTGAAAGTATGACCGGCTTTATCGGAAGGTTTGGGATTGGCGCCTTTGATGCGGTAACGTTCAGCAAATTGCTACCCGGTAACACTGCATCGGTGCAACTGAGAATGGATGAGTTTGCCGAAATGTTGCAAGGCGGTTGCTCTCCTAAAGATTTTGAAACCATGCTGCAATTGTTGTACATGCGCTTTGAGCAACCCCGTTTTGATTCCGCTGCCTTCAATACCCTGCTTGAACGTAATTATGAGTACCTCAGAAACCAAAAGATTGACCCGGATATTATTAAGCGGGATACCATCAATTACATTTCCACCCAGGGGCACCCCCGTACACGTAAATTTGACAAGCATTTTCTGGACGATATCCACTACAATCGCTTGGAGGAAATGTACCGCGACCGCTATACAGATGCCTCCGATTTTGTATTTTTCATCGTTGGCGATATCCCGGAAGAGGTAGTGAAACCCATGGTTGAGAAATACATCGGTTCCATTCGTAGCATCAACCGTGAGGAAAGCTGGGTTGACCGTAAGGTTGAGTTTCCAACCGGAAAAACCATCATGACTGTTCCGCTTAACATACAAACCAACAAATCAACCGTGGTGCTTAAGTTTCATAAAAAGGACAACTATACGCGCAAAGATGCCGTTTCGCTGGCCATTATGGCCGAGGTACTGCAATTGCGTTTTACTGAAAACATAAGGGAAAAAGAAGGAGGAACCTACGGGGTACGCGTACGTCCATCGGTGGAGCAACTGCCGGAGGGAGCCTACAACCTTACCCTGCAATTTGATTGTGACCCCGATAAAGCCGACCGTTTAAAACAATTGGTGTATGCCGAAATTGAGGCTGCATGTAAACAGGTAAGCCAAAGCGACCTTAATAAGGTGGTGCTGAACATGAAAAAAACGACCGAACAATCCCGTTTGCATAACGAGTACTACCTTGGTGCACTTACCACCTATTATAAAACCGGATTAAACCGTTTGGATCCGTCCTATTTCGACGAAATTGTGGATCACGTTCAAACAAAAGATATCAGTAAATACGCAAAACAGTATTTTAAAAAAGCCAATGTGGTGGATGTTGTTTTCTATCCCGAAAACTAAAGAACACCCCCTCTAAACATTACCTGGCATCAGGTAAAAGCCTGTTAGCACCATGTGCAACAGGCTTTTTTATGTAATAATGAGTACTCGGTACAAAAAGCTTATGCGATATATAACCGGGAGATGATAAAATTTTAGTGTTTAAAATAGAGAATGCCAAGGCTCGCAGGGAGCGGTTAGTTTCGCACCAGGCAACCTATACAGTTATTGAAATGCACTTGAAATCGCAAGGCATACGGGTGTGTTGCCAAGCCAAAAACTTTGCAGTTGACAATGGTGGTTTACAATGGATATGGATGGTGGTACTTCAAGTTGAAACTGCTGATTCCCTGTGCAGGTATTGATGGCAGGCAGGTGAGCAACAATGCCTATCCCGTACAACTTTAAAAAGGCCTCTTTTCGGGTCCATGTTTCGTAAAAACGTTGGCGCTGTATCGCTTTGGTTATGTTGGAATCCGTGATGTAGCTTATTTCATCCGGATGAAAGTAATGGGCAAGGATTTCAGCAAAATCAAGGCTTGTTTTTGGCTTTTCAACATCAACGCCAACCTGTATTCCCGTTGTGTTGGCAACGGCAATGGCAAATACATTGTGCGAGTGCGAAAGGTTGAAATCCAGCTCGAAATTCAGGAGCTTTGGTTTACAATTGGGAGTAAAATCAATGAGCAAAGCTGATGGGGCAACTCCGAGCTTTAAAGCAAGTTGCTCGCGTAAAAATCCGTGTGAGATAAGGTATAAATTGCGGTCCTTTTCATGCACAAATTTTCTTGCTCTTTCCTGCTCAACTTCACTTACCAGGGCCGTATACCGAGGCAAATGTTGCTCCATGGCTTCCAGGCTTCCGGTAAAGAGGGTTGCTTTATCCAGGCAAACAGGTGCAAGCCCTGTAAGGGAACCACCATGGCCGGGAACTTGTATGTGAAAGGTTGCCGCCAAAAGAAATGTTTTGTGTAAACATACTGGTTTTTTACCGGATTCGTATATCCTGCACAAACTGACAGGGGTACGCTTTGCCTGAACGATTGTTGCGGTTTTTATGTTTTATGTAGAACGGATAAAAATAATGTGTTAAAGGGGAGGTGAAAATGAGGTGTATATGTTTATTGGCTCTGCTGAACTGGCTTGCCTGGGGTGGAATTGTAGGCCAAACTACCAATGGCGAATTGGACAATGTGACTGACTTTGCCCAAAAAACAAGCGTTTCTATTCCCATGCCGGATGGAGCGCACCTGGCAGCCGATGTTTACCTGCCTGTTTTTATGGATTCGTTCTCCATTCCTTTTCGTTTTCCGGGAAGCCCTGAAGTACAAATTTCGCTCATCAAAGCCGGACAGCCCTATATTGTATATGATTCCATAAACGGGGTCGCCAATCCAAATCCCTACGAACTGCCCACCCTTTTTATTCGTACTCCCTACAACAAAAACACCGAGCGTGTTGGCCATTTGCTGGCATTTTTAGGATACAGTGTTGTTATTCAGGATACGCGCGGGGCATATGCATCTGAAGGAAACTACCTGCCTATGTTTAGCGATGCCTGGCCCAAAGCGCCTTACCATCCTGGCTTTACCCACCTGCTCGACCACCTTTCACCGCTTCAGTCCGGTTCTGCCAATTTCCACTCCGATGGGGTGCATAGCCTGCAATACCTGCTCAACGATCTATACTGGGTGTACCAGGGAGATTCCATAAAAGTGAGCAATGGCTCAGTGGGCATGCTGGGAGCCTCTGCCCTGGGTAATGTACAGTATCAGTTGGCTGCGGCGCATAAAATTAATCCCGGCCAACCGGGGTTAAAAGGGCTGCTTCCCATTGTGGCGAGTAACGAACATTATAAAAGTACCGCGGTGCAAAACGGTGTGTTCAGGGAGGCGCTGGTAAGCAATTGGATTACCCGGCAATACCGTGATTTGCTGGATGAGAACGATTCGGCAACTTTCCACCGTGCCGCTGATTTTGGCTATACAGATGCCAATACTGTGGCCGAAACAGCCATTGATTATTGGATAACTGCACGCAATGGCGGGCAGCCTGCGGGGTACTATCCGCATTCGCCCATAAGGGCTGAGCTGGATGCCAGTTTTGCCCCGGTGAATGCGACCGGGCAAGGCGATGCCAACGGAGGCTTAAGCAGGTATACGAATATGGAAGTGCCCATGTATCATCTTACTGGTTGGTGGGATATTTTTATTGACGGTCAAATTGAAACGTTTCAAAACCTGCGTCAACACCTCCATCCCGATTTGGGAAATGCTTCCAGACAAAAACTGGTAATTGGGCCCTGGGCACATCAAACCATTACCGAGTTACGCACCGGCGATGTTGCCTATCCCGCCAATGTAAACCGCTTTTTAGTGGACTTGCAGAACTTTGAAGGAAGCAACGGTACCTTGCCATTGGGGGAACTGTTGCAGTCAGAAATTTTTTCGTGGCTGCGGTACACCTTGAATCAAAATGAGTTTAAAGCGGTAGGTTCGCCCAAGGTAGTAATTAAAGCTGCAACCCAGTGGCAGCAGCTCATGCCCGGGGTTGAGGTGCGGATGCCTTCAAAGGATTACCGGGTACCTTACCCCGATTTTATCAATTACCTGGGGGGACTTGCGCCCTTGCAGGATTTTCCTTACGCCCTGAAGCAAGGGCCTTTTGAGTTTGAGAATTCCTTTTATGTTCCCCCCTCCGAAAATCCGGTGGTGGGGCTGAGTAAACCGTTTACGGGCTACCAAGCGGGCGCGATGGATAGCCTGCCTCCGGTGCGGTTGTATGTGGCTGCGGCGGTGCAGAATGGAGCCGGTAACTACTGGCTGGCAAAAGATAGTTTCCCGTTTTCTGCCGGCATTCGCAAACAAACACTTTACCTGGGAGCCGACCATTCCATACAAACCGAAGTGCCCCTGCAGCAAGGTGAACTTTCGTATGTACATGACCCTGACCGACCTGTGTTAACGGTAGGGGGAGCCAACATGACGGTGCGCACCCCGGGTAACGAGCGCAATAGTCAGGGGCAAATGAACCTGGCCACAACCGCCAATAGCCAGGCATCCATGAACCGCGCCGATGTGCTGCAGTTTACCAGTAGCCCCCTGGCCGACTCTGTAACGCTTATTGGCTATCCGAACTTCAGCTTTTATGCCAG
>JAUIMD010000609.1 GCA_030433225.1 Bacteroidia bacterium | reverse complement strand
TTGCTGAGCATTCGAGGTGCCAGCCCGGGAAACCATCGCTCCACGGAGATGGCCATCGCATAATGTGTTCTTTGGAAGCTTTTTTCCAAAGGGCAAAGTCGTAAGGTTTACGTTTTTCATCCTGCCCGTCCAGCTCCCGGGTGTTGGAAATCATGTCTTCCAGTTTCCGCCCGGAAAGCTCCCCGTAAGTGTGGGCTTTATTATAGGCATCTACGTCAAAATATACCGACCCCGCATTTGTTTCGTAGGCCAAACCTTTATTCAGCAATACCTTTATTAGCTCTATTTGTTCAATGATATGGCCCGACGCCTGTGGCTCAATGGACGGGGGCAAAATATTCAGCTGATTTACAAAATGGTGGTATCGGTTGCTGTAAAGTTGTGCCACTTCCATGGGTTCTATCTGCTGCAGGCGGGCAAGCTTCCCAATTTTGTCTTCGCCGGCATCGGCATCGTTTTCAAGGTGGCCAACATCGGTAATGTTTCGAACGTAACGTACCTTAAAATTCAGGTGTTGCAGGTACCTAAACAAAACATCAAACGTAATAGCCGGCCGGGCATGTCCTAAATGCGGGTCGCCATAAACGGTGGGGCCACATACGTACAATCCGGCAAAAGGTGGATTTATGGGCTCAAAAACTTCTTTTTTACGATGTAACGTATTGTAGATATATAATTTCTCAGACATACGTAGTTGTTGGCAATTTTGAATGTAAAGAGGTGCAAAAGTACTAAAAAAACGGAGAGTGTATGCCTACTGATACATGCACAGCAGATACTTGTTATCCTTATAAAAAAACATGCCAAACGAAATATGGGGTACTACACTCTTAAAGAAACGGGGCTCACGATGTTCCTTTAGTGCAGCGTATTGTTGCTTGATCAGTTTTACGGTTTCGGGCTCAAAAATGTAGCTAAAGGTTTTGTTTTCGCAGGCGGATTGCTCCACCGAAAAAAACAAGGCATGGTTTCCCAGGCATCCGGTAATTTCGCCTTTTGCATTAAAGGTTAAAATGCATTTGGGAAACGATCTTCCATCCTGAAATGCCAGTACACCAGCTTTTAAAGCC
The DNA here is from genome assembly GCA_030433225.1 of Bacteroidia bacterium. Lineage (GTDB taxonomy): Bacteria > Bacteroidota > Bacteroidia > Bacteroidales > UBA5342 > JAUIMD01. Next base: position 816 of record JAUIMD010000609.1, on the reverse strand, counting down.
ACTTCATAAATGCGGTCTTTTCGCTCCAAAATCAATTCCCTGCGAAACGCTGAATTGAAAATACTGGACGTTGTATTAACAATGTGTATGTCTACACGGTCCCACTCGCGGTTTTTCTGTTTTTGCATAAAAGCCAGGTAACCAAAGGTGTGCGAGTAAATTTGCAGGGGGCTAACCAGGAGCGATTTAATGTTTCTATCGTACAGGTATTGAATGTCAAAGCGCTGGTCCTCCGGAATTTTTTCCATGTCTGATACATAAACCAGCTCACCTTCCATTAGTTTTTCTTTAATCCATTGGGTGGATTGGAGGTCGATGGGCACATCCGTCCCGTATTTTTTCAACGCCGGGTTTTTCCATACATGTTGGTTCCGTATAGAGTCATCCAGTCCAATGCAAAGTTCAATCTGGTCGATTTGAAAGGTGACCCCAATGTCGTGAATTGCATTGGTAATGGTTTTTTTAAGGCTGGAATACTCAATAAAACCGGTGGATATGGTATTGATCAGGTTTTCGGCCTTGAGCTTTTTATTCATGGAGCGTTCCATTTTCTGGCGTTGGGTTACGTCATGAATAATGGCATCGAACTCTCCTTTTCTCCCTTCAGCAATGGTGGGGGAGAGGTATATCTCAATCCATGCCAGTTTTTGGTCTTTGCGTAAAAAACGGTAAACCTTGGGCAAACTGCTCGCTTCGTTTTGCGCCAACGACTTCATAAACTTTTTGTAATCGTCAGGGTGCAGGTTTAATAGAAAAGTGTCAGGGTCGTCATACAATTCCTGCGGCAGAAAACCCAGTATTTTTTTTGAGGCAGGG